>CAZSGO010000284.1:0-2501 GCA_964606395.1 uncultured bacterium | reverse complement strand
AATTCAAAATCAATAAAATCCGCATGATGAAAGATAATGGATTCCGGTGAGCGTTTTTCGCCCGCACCTTCTTTGGCGTGTGTAGCGATCACGTGCATGACCTCAACGGGAATGTCATGTTTATATGCAAGCCCAACGCCACTGAATGGGTGACGGAGGAATCTTCCATAACTTGATTTTACAGATCCGCCGTCCACGATCTCATATTCCAGGAGTTTGCCAACGTCGGCGAGTAGGGCACCCGCTATCAGATAATCTCGATTTACCGGAATACGACGTTCTTGATGAAGACTTTCTTGAACATCATCCACCGCCATGCACATAAGGCAGACCGCACGAACGTGATGAATGAATGAAATAGTCACATTTTCAGCCAACAAAGTGAATGGTATTGCCAAAAGCAATTCTTCAGTCCAACCACGATAATCTGCTGCTTCATTCCAGATGTCGATGACTTTTTGTCTTAAACTTACATCTTTGATCTCATTGATCTCAGGTAGAATTTTCAGTACGTTCATTCTGTTGACCCTTCTGTTTATGTTGTTAACAAAAAAATGTACTGAGATTTCAAATAGTTTGCAAAATTAAAAATGAAAAAGTTGCATGAAAATCATGGAAATAATGAAAAATATTTTGTAAATGTTCTCTGTTCAAATTAAGGAGATCGATTGATGAAAATTTTACGCGTATTTATACTGGTTGCTTTGTTCGTATTTAGTTTTGCTATTGAAGCGTCCCCCGAAGCATTGGCTTTGTTCGATGCAAAAACCTATATTAATGAAGACAATGATACCCTTTTGTATCGTATGTTGGAACCGCAAAAAAAATGTCCCTTAAAAAAATATCCATTGGTCATCTTTTTACATGGCTCAGGTGAGCGTGGTAGTGACAATGAACGTCAATTGATCTGGGGCGCAGGTGCTTTTATATCGGATGAAAATTTAAAAAAATATCCATGTTATGTTGTTGCCCCTCAATGTCCAAGCGACAAACGCTGGTTAGAAATTAATTGGGCTTTGCCCTCGCATGATATGCCGGAAGCACCTTCAGAATCAATGGCATTGGTTCTTGAGTTAATGGATAAAGTTATTGATGAATATCCAATTAATACCCGAAGGATCTATGTAACCGGTCTTTCTATGGGTGGATATGGAACGTGGGATCTTATTTCGCGTATTCCCGAAAAAATTGCTGCAGCGGCTCCCGTTTGCGGTGGCGGTGATGAAAATCAGGCATCTAAACTGGTCGATATGCCGATCTGGGTATTTCATGGTGCCAATGACACAACCGTTCCGACTGATCGTTCACGCCATATGGTTCAGGCCGTCAAAGATGCCGGCGGCACCAAGATCAAATACACCGAATATCCCGGAGTGGGTCACGGATCATGGAAACCCGCTTATGCAGATCCTGAATTTTTGAAGTGGATGTTCAAGCAGAAAAAGAGCAAATAAGCTCAAAAGCGACAGATAAATTTTGCAATAGGAAATTAGAGTGAATTTTATTCTTTTTCTTGCAGGTTCTTAAGATCTTTAAAATGCATATTCGCTTCAAGAAAATGGATGAATCCAAACACGCAGATGGGAATAAGTCCGATCAAGTGCTGTAAAAAAGCATAAGAAGCTGCTGTGCTTTTATCAATGTTCAGTGCGACCAAAGCAGCAACGATAGCCGCATGAAAGGTTCCAACGAATCCGGGAGCTGCAGGAATGGCGATCGCGATCATGGCAGTTGCCATTAGTATATAAGCTTCAACAAATCCCAATTCTATATGACATGCTTTAATACCGGCCCAGTAGGTAAGTCCGGTTACAAACCAAATTGAAAAACTGTAAATAATGATCTGAATGGGATGCTTGACCTTATATAGTGCCTGCATTCCCTGATGAAGATCTTTGAAAAAAATGGCTACTTTGCCTTCTTTCGTTTCAAGAAACACTGTGATCTTTTCGCGTAAACGGTAATATAAATAAATGGCCACAACAAAGATGACGAGGATAGCTATGAGTGCAATGCGCACGATCAATATTTGTTTATCAGAGAGCGGCAGATCAATAAAGAGAGAAAAAATGACCACAAATAGAAAGAACGATACGCCATCGATCATACGCTCGATCACGATGGACGGTAATAAAAGCGTTCCTTTTTTATTTATGTAGCGTCCTGTTACATAAGCTCGAACAACCTCACCGATACGAAAAGGAAGAACATAGTTTGTAAAGAAACCGGCAATGGTTCCTTTGTATAACTTTATTGCAGAGAACGTGCCCATAGGCAGAAGAAATATTTTCCAACGCAAGCCTCTTATAAGCAGGATAAGGATCATACCCGCCATGCCGGCAATATACCAGACCAGATTAATTGAGCCCAGTTCGTTGATGAAATCTTTCCATTCTATATTACGAAAGGCAATGAACAATCCAGCAGCGGATATAAGGATGGCAATAATAAGTTGCAGCGTTTTATTTTTCATGGACTCTCAGTATAAAGGATATTGATGA
>CAZSGO010000283.1:0-2504 GCA_964606395.1 uncultured bacterium | reverse complement strand
TGTTCGATCACAGATGATAATCGGGAAGCGGTAGCTTTTGCCGATACATTGATCCTATGCGTTGAACCTCAGCAGATGAACAAATTACTCGATCAGATCAGACCTGCCATTGATGCAAAAAAGCAACTCGTCATATCGATCGTGACCGGTGTGTCCATTTTACAGATCCTCGAAAATCTAAAGGTCGATCTCCCGGTTTTCCGCGCGATGCCCAACACCGCTATTTCCATCGGTGAGTCCATGACTGCGCTGGCTTGCCGTAATGAAGATAAACACCTTCTCCCGGAAGTTGAAAAAATATTCAGCCATCTTGGCCAAACGATCTATCTAAAAGAAGACCTGGTTACAGCTGCTACGGCTTTAGCTTCCTGCGGTATCGCCTTTTTTATGCGTGCCATTAGAGCCGCTATACAGGGCGGGATCGAAATTGGACTGCATGCTGAAGACGCCAAAAAAATGGCAGCACAAACGGCCAAAGGGGCAGCAATGCTCTTACAAGAAAGCGGACAACACCCCGAAGCGGAAGTCGACCGCGTTACAACGCCCATGGGCGTGACCATTTCCGGCCTCAATCAAATGGAACATGTCGGGTTTTCCTCCGCCATGATCAAAGGGATCGTGACCGCCTGGGAAAAAGCAAATAAACTTTATTAAATTATAAGCCCGGAAGATCATCTTAATAAAAGTCCACACTGTATTGTGTCGGCTGCGATCGCTTATTTGTTTAAAAAACTCCTTGTTTGTGAAAAAGATATTGTTGATATTATAAAGAATTATACATAAGAAATTAAGGGCGCATATGAAAAAGATCTTCATAGGCATATGTTTTATCCTGCTTCTCTTTGGTTGTTTTGAACAAAATAATGTAAGCGAAGCAGAACAAAATGTAGCCATTCAGTTTTCAAAACCGGCCAGTATTGATGTAGGCAGCGCGATTTGCAGGGTCAGTGCGGATGATATGGATACGATCCGCGTTGCGCTGAACGTTACGCCAACACTCATCAGCGGAACAATCCCACACGTTCCTTACGGAAATGACAGGTTATTTGAGATCATGTGTTTTAATTCTTCAGGACTGATGAACTATTACGGTTTTTCAATAATTGATATCAATAGCCGGGCTCCGGTCGTTGATATTGTGTTGAACCAGGTTGATACTTTTGCAACGGTGACGATCAATGGCCGTTTCGGCGATACGGAAGGGACAGAGGATAAGATCGTATTTGTCGCGGATTGGAGCGGGACTTACGATACCTATATCATGGATAGTGATGGATCAAATATCAAGCAACTAACCTCTACGCCTTATAATGACAATTGTCCAAAAATATCGCCTGACAGACAAAAAGTTGTTTATCAACGTCAATCCGAAGTTGGTCATCAAGGCTTTATCGTCGATGTGAATACGCTTGAAGAAACCATGCTTCCTCTGGTCGAATATTACCCTCATACGCTTTCTTGGAATCCGGCCGGCGATAAACTGATATTTACGTCGTGGATCAACGGTTATTCGGATATCTTTGAATACGATATGGAAATGGATACGGTAAAATGCCTAATTGCTGATTCGGCATGTATATGGGGAGCAAGATATACGACCGATGGCGAAAATATCATTTATCATTCCGACATAAGCGGAACCTTTAGAGATTACATTGCCGATCTGGACGGTTCAAATCCGCAAATGCTCAGCACCTATGAAAATGTAGAGGAACGGACCGTACATATGCACCCCACCAACAGCAATTTGTTCGTTTTTGTCGGCAGGGGATATACGCCTACGTCCTATTCTCAGTGGGGGATATTTATCCTGGACCGTGAAAGCGGGATCGTACAAAACGTTATTTCAACCTCCATGATCGACGAAACCCGCCCGGCATGGTCGCCCGACGGCAGCCGGATTGTATACGAACAATTCGATGGAAATAATCGCGAGTTGTTTTTGATCAATCCCGACGGAACCGGAAATAGAGGACTTGTGAATACAACCGGGAATGTGCGATATCCTGATTGGCGTTAATAAAACACAAATTAAATTCAAACCCTGTCTTTTGGCAGGGTTTTTATTATCACTTGTAATTATCGGGCTATTAAATTAATTTCAAGCGATCTCATAGATATACAGGAATCTATGGGATGGAAGATAGTAATAACATGCACTGAATCTGGAGGGAAACTCAGTATGGTTGATCAGAGTAAATTAGCGTTTATTTTTCCCGGACAAGGCTCACAATCTGTGGGTATGGGAAAAGACATCTATCAGGAATCTTCTACAGCTAAAATGATCTTTGATAAAGCTGATGAAGTATTGGGAATCAGTATTTCTGAGCTTTGTTTTGAAGGTCCGGAAGATAAACTTAAGCTAACTGAAAACACGCAGCCCGCAATATTGACAAGCAGTATTGCATTATTAAAATTATTACAAGAGAAAACAGACATCAAACCCGCTTATGTTGCCGGTCACAGTCTGGGTGAATACACCGCACTGGTTTGTTCGGGAGCAC
>CAZSGO010000282.1:0-2507 GCA_964606395.1 uncultured bacterium | reverse complement strand
GGATTATTGACCGACCTGGTTTGGGAAATGTCTACCGGGGATGTCCAAAAATACCAATTTGAATATGAATACGTTAAAAAAAACAAATAATAACATAGGCTTATAGAAGTCATAAGTGATGTTTTTAGACAATAGTTAATAATTATTTTATCAAAAGACATCTAAAAGTGAAAACGTAGTATCTATAATTAAAACAGAATTTGACAAAAAGAATGTTGGAATTAGAAAAATTTTGGAGATTATTATTGCATATTTTGTAAAAAATAACACATATAATTTGTTTTTCAAAAACGCACAAACGCCTTTATTTATGGAGGTTTTTTTTAATTATTAACAAAAATACCTTGTTAATGCAGGTATATTTGGCTAAAATTTCTGGGATAATATACAAAACAGGATAAATAGCACTATTAAGAATTTATTTATAATAGCTAAGGTTAATAACTAAAGGAGGTTATTTATGAAGAAGCTTGTTGTGGCCGTAATAGCTATTCTTATGATTTTACCTATGTGTGTATTTGCACAAGCGACAGGTAAACTTGTAGGAGTAGTCACGGACGCCAAGACAAATGAACCCCTTGCGGGAGCCAATGTTCTGCTTGAAGGAACGGTTCTCGGTGCGGCAGCCAATGCCGACGGCTCATTTATTATCTTGAACGTCCCGGTTGGAAGCTACGATGTCTCAGCATCGATCATTTCACACAAAAAGCTCACGATCCAAGAAGTTCGTGTTCTTTCAAGTGTTACGACCGAGTTGAAATTTGAACTGGAAGAATCTGTTGTACAGGGTCAGGAAGTGACCGTTGTCGCAGAGCGAAAATTGTTCGAAAAATCTGTGACATCATCAGTTTCTATGACAACTTCAGACGAACTTGAAAACATTCCGGTTCGAGGAGTTGCAAATGTAATCGCCAATATGGCCGGCGTCGTAGCCCAAGATGGGCAAATACATATTCGTGGTGGACGTCCTCACGAAGTTAAATTTTTGGTGGGTGGCGTATCAACGTCCCTGATAACCAATAACACCAATGCAATGACCGTCATTCACGATGCTATTGAAGAAATTCAAGTATTTGCGGGCGGTTACACTGCTGATATGGGTAACGCCAATGCCGGTATTGTTAAAACAGAGATCAAAAGCGGTGGATCGGAATTTCACGGTTCAATTGAAGGCCGTACCGATGGTTTCCGTGATCCTTCTTTAGGTAAAAAGGTATTAGGGACCTATAATTATGGTCACAATACGCTGATCGCATCAATTGGTGGTCCAATTACCAAGAAGGTCAAGTTCTTTGTTGCGGGTCAATATGAAGGTGAAAAAGATTCACAAGTTCGCTTTAGCGAAGGCTTTGAATTTTTAGACATGGTTAATAATAACCCGAATGATCCTACAAATACCGATACGATTGATTTGGTATATGCTGATGGTTTTACACCACGCAATGAACAAGAAACATATGCAATAAATGGATCGATAACGATTGATACTCCCACACGTTTAAGATTTGATATTCTTCACGACTGGACAAAGTATGATCGTAACAGACTTCATGCAGCTATGTTGAATACGTTGAATGACAGAACTTTTTACTATACAACGCCAACGACATTAATAACAGCTAAAGCAACAAAATTGTTTTCCAATACAAGTTATATTGATGCCAAAGTCAGTTATTTCCGTTATCAACGTGAATTGAACGATCCTTATTTCGGCAATGATTGGACAAAATGGTGGGATAGTTCAGCTGTTTCTGAATATACTGACGGTGAGGTTACTTTTCGTAACGCTTACAGGCCGCAGTATGAATACATTGTAAATGGTTTTCCCATTACACGTAACGGCGATCCTTTGAATATCTATTCTAATCTTGAACAAACTTATGTTGGATTGAATCTTGATTATGTTAGTCAGATCAATAAACATAATGAGCTTAAACTTGGTGTAGATATTAAAAGACATACGGTTCGTCAGTACTCTGTTAACCCGGCTGCTATGATATATGCGGGTGAACCGGGCTCTGTTACCGGATATACTCAATATGGTAGTCTTGATTCAATTCCTATCGCCACCTGGATACAGAACGGGCAAGTTGATGCTTATGGCTTTGATGCATATGGCAACAAATCAACAGGAAAAACAACCTATGCAGACGGTACTTATATTGACGGACCCAAACACCCCGTTGAATTTGCCGCCTATTTGATGGACAAGATCGAATATAAAGACCTTATCATCAATGCCGGTCTTCGTTTTGATTATTATGATACGGATGATCGGGAACTCGTTGATCCCGCTAATCCGGCTGTTGATCCTAACACATCTATGTTAGCTGATTCCGCCTGGACAAAGAAAGCCCCGTCGCTGAACTTAAGTCCGCGTATCGGTTTTTCTTTCCCGATCAATGACAAAACAGTCTTTTATTTAAATTATGGTCAATTTGTACAGATGCCGCGATTGAATGAAGCATATTACAGTTCTTATACTTATGCTCGTCAGATCGTTCGTC
>CAZSGO010000281.1:0-2521 GCA_964606395.1 uncultured bacterium | reverse complement strand
TGGCTACTGGTGCAACAAATAAAACAGCAAGCCCCCATAGAATGCTTGTCCTGAAAGCAGCAATTAGTAAGCCGATCCCACCAAGAACAAATATTCCAAGACCGACGTAAAATACTATTTCACTCACTTTGTGTTCCTTTTTTTAAAGCTCTAACGCCGCAAATAACCGACTGGCGAATATGACCGAAATCGGTTGGAAAGTTTGTAAAACTAAGGTGTTTCAAAAAGGGTCGCTGTAAGCCAATCCCAGTTAATTTGCATTGTGTGTGCCGGGCACGGCACATGTTCTTAAAAGTGAGGCCAATGTATAAAATTTCAATACATTTGGCAAGTCTTAGACCCAGGCAGATGGAGGCGAAGAAGTAATTAGGGTCAGAGTAAAATTATTTTCAAGATAATGGTTCAAATTATAGTTAAAATTAAAAAATTCAATTTTACTCTGACCCCATTTATCCCATTTATCACCGATCAGGCAGACGCAGTCTGAATGATCGGTGTGCGGTGACCGGTCCAGTACCTTGTTCAGGCGCCAGAGGCGACTGGACAAGGTGCTGGACGAAGTCAGCACCGCGATTCACGGCGGCGGAGCCGCCGTGAACGTTGCTAATCAGCCGCGCCGCTTTTTGCGTCGGCTGAATTAGCCCTGTTGGAAGTGTAGTTAAAATCTTTCTGGACTCTTGTTGCCCCGCTCTGCATGAGAGGTCATTCTGCGGGCTTCTTCAATAAATTCGGCAAGAGATGAAGTATTTCAATAAGATCTCCACGCCTGAATGTGGCAGCCAAACGTTGTAGACTCACGTCCTGATCTTTATACAAAACGCTTAAAGCCACCTTGATCAGACTCATTGCGCCAGAATGGTATTCATCGCCTTTTGTCTCGATAAGCTTGCGCGCATCATCAAATATACGATGGTCAAGCTGGTTGCACTTGATCCCCAGTTGGGTAAGTAATGAATCACCCATAAGCATCGCGACAAAACAGGATGAGTACCTGATAAAATCCGGTGCATCAACAGCTGGCCGTTTGCGTTTGTTCTCAGCAATTCTAAATAAGAGAACTGCAATTATTACTTGAGCACCATTCAAGTCATCAGTAAAAATGATGTCATAAAGTTTTCCGAAATGCCCACTTGTCATGAATTTTCCTTGGTGCGGGCGGTGACGCCAGATAGAAAGAACGGCTTCAGCCGCTGTCCCACTGGTAATGTCTGTGGCTTTTGTAGCCACCTCGCTTCTCTGCCGTCTGTAATTGTAGCCCAACTCTTCTATCGACATGGCAAGTTTCCGCTGCCGGTCGTCATTTGAGCGTAAATCTCGCAGATCAACAGGATTCTGGCTGTTGGTCGCATACGTGATATTCCGAACTAAGTCTTCCTCGCCCTTTGGCAACTCATAAATTCTAATAAGGACCGATGCGTTTGGAGCAGTTACAGTGCCGGAACCAAGTATTCGTTGAATTGTTTTACAAGTTTGTCCTCCGTTGATAACCTGCATTCCTGACAGTTTCACCAACCAATTTTCATCTTGTAAAGCGTTATGTTGAAACTGGTTGCAGGTTAAAGTGATGCCATTATTGTAAAAATAGAAATTCGACTGCTCGCCAGGAATTGTCAGTGTTTGAGCAATTCCCTCATTGATACGGTTACCCAGCAATCCAAGATAACGTCGAATATTCCTCTCAAGAAGTCTATCCCCATTCCTATCAAAGACAGCAGCAAGCTCGGACACTAAAATTCTGCCGATTAAAACCCTACGGAAATTATAATCTTCGACAATAGCTTTACCTGTAAGCCGAACCGTATCATTTACAGGTTTCAGCGATTGAATTATTGCCACTAGACCATCATGATTGATGTGCTCGAATAAAACCTGCCCCCCAAAGCCTGTATGATTTATCAGTTCCTGAGCCTCCGCTTTCCAAAACAAACCATTGTTGCAGGCAACCACTCGAACTTGTGGAAGATATCCATCCGCAACAAACGAACGAATTTCCTCTATCCTTGGCTTCAAGTTTGGATTAACTGTGATGGCTTTGTAAGGGTCAAACAGTGTTCCTACCGCCTGAATCAATTTCTCGATTCCTGTTTGCGGGAAGTTTGATGTGCCTTCAAGGTCGGATTTATATTTCCCCTGGAAGAGAGTGACGCTGAACTCACTATCCTGAATTTCTCCTATTTCAATAGCATCAACACCGAAATCTCCTCCACCTTCAGTTAGACATTCAATTGCCTCTTCTTCAGTTAATTCCAGAAGTGTCTTTACGGATAGTACAACGAATGCAGCTGAACGCAATTTATTATCATCGTTCTTAAATTTTGCCTTTTCCTCGATTGCCGTTTTCTGCCGATCGGCTAAAGCTCTTACCTGTTGATCGATAATACTTGCATTTATATTCATATATTGTCTCATTGTTGATTCTAAGAAATTTTGTTGTTTCAAGATGGAGCCATATCTTGAGTTACACTTCCAATCGCGGTGCTGACCGGCGCCGTGCGCCGATCAGGCAGACGCAGTCTGAATG
>CAZSGO010000280.1:0-2523 GCA_964606395.1 uncultured bacterium | reverse complement strand
CTGGCTTCTGGCTCCTGGCTTCCGGCTCCTGGCTTCCGGTTTCCGGCTTCTGTGATATCCATCACACTTTATTTTCTCAGCCAAAATTCTACCTAAAAAACGCTTATATTTTCATATAAAAGCGAAACGCTCCTTTCGGAGCGTCGGGCTAAGGGTACTAGCCTTAGCGGGGTTTATGTAAAGAACGTAGAGAATTATGGACGAAAAAACAAGTGATCTTTAAGGTCGCAAATTACGACCATAGAGAAAGGATGTACCATGGGGAACAAATTAGTATCAAAATCAAATAAGATCATTTTTTACCAAAACGATCAATTATCAGCTCAAATTGAAGTAAAGGTACAAGATGAAACCGTCTGGTTAAACAGAAGACAGTTATCGGAGTTGTTTGATAGGGATATTAAGACGATCGGCAAGCATATTAATAATGCTTTGAATGAGGAGTTAAAAGGGATTTCAGTTGTCGCAAATTTTGCGACAACTGGTTCCGATGGAAAAAAATATCAAGTTGAATATTATAATCTTGATATGATCATTTCACTGGGATTTCGAGTAAAGTCGCAACGCGGTATACATTTCAGGATATGGGCCAATAGTGTATTAAAAGATCATATGCATCAAGGACATTCAATTAATAAAAGAATTTTAAAGATCGCTGATCGTATTGATAATATCGAAAATGATATTCATGAAATAAAGCTTCAATTAAATGATCAAAACCTCCCTACCCAGGGCATCTTTTTTGACGGACAGGTCTTTGATGCATATGTATTTGCAAGCGATCTGATCAGAACGGCAAAGAAATCCCTTATCTTGATCGACAATTATATCGATGAAGAAACGCTAAAGCTATTTTCAAAGATACCGGGGAATATAAAACTGACATTTTACACGTCAAAACTTGGGGCCAAGAATGAATTAGCTCTAAAACGTTTTCAAGAACAATTTACCGCCACAGAATTTTATCTATTTAAACGATCTCATGACCGTTTTATGATCATAGATGAAAAAGACATCTACCATATCGGCGCCTCTCTCAAAGACCTCGGCAAGAAATGGTTTGCCTTTACAAAATTGGATATATCTCCAGCATTGATATTGGAAAAATTAATCCATAATTCATAATTCATGCCGAAGGCATCCCTTTGGGATAATTCATAATTATTCCGGCTTCTAGCTTCTGGCTTCTGCCTGTCCGCCGTAGCCTTGGCGAAGGCTGGTCAATTGTGTTTCCCCTAGGAAACCTTCCCTTTTATCAATAATTTTCCCCTTATTAAATAAACAAAGGCATTAATATGACCGATCTGGCTTTTAATAAAGTCGCCTGTGCCGTGTGCGGAAAGATCTGCAGCGTAACAGTGATATTAAGCACGAACGAACTCGGATCGCCGGATCTGGATACCCGACCCGCCGAGATGGCACGCTCCGCGATCAAAAGCCTGGTCCAGGTCTGTACCGGCTGCACCTACTGTTCTGCGGACCTCAGCAAGATCGAGCCGGAATTGGCTCCTCTTGTATACAGTCCGGCATACCGCGCTATTTTTTCCGAGCCCTGCTTTTCGCCCAACGCCTCTTACTGGCGCTGCAAGGCCTATCTTGAAGCAAAAAGCGGCAAATACGCCGATGCCTTCTGGTCCACCATGAACGCCGCATGGGATTGCGATGACCATGAGATCGAAAGGACCTCCCTGAAATCCCGAAAAGAGGCCATCGAATTTTACCATTTGGCAGAGAAGCGGGGACGGGTCCTTACGGAAAGTCCGGAGTCGGACACGTTGATCCTCATGGACCTGTACCGGCGGATGGGGGACCATGAAAATTTCGAAAGAACGGTCAAAAAGTATGGCAAAGACCTACAAGATCCTTTGTATAAAAAAGTCAGGGATTTTCAGTCGTATCTGATGCAATGTTTTGATACCGGGCCGTATACCCTGGATGATGCCGTTGCTTATTGCGACTACCGAAGCATGTATATTCTCAATGTTGCGGACAAAGATCTAGAAGCGGTCGTAAATCAGGGAAGAATGAAGAATCACCGCGCTTACGAAGAGATCGCGGCAGGCGATATCCTTCTTTTGAAAAACCGCAGCCAGATCACCCACTATGCGGTCATGAAAGGCATGGCGATCATCGATACGCATTGGCCGGTCCCCAAGGACCTGATCTACGGTCATGTGATCACGCTTACACAAATCACCGCCATCAAACCGCCTCTGCACCTTTGGATGGTCCTTCCCGACGACGCACCCACCCAATACCTTTATTTTGATACCTGCAAGAAAGTGGACAGGCAGGACCAGAAACTGATCGAAGACTATCTCAATTTAAGCTGATAAAAATTCTGCATTATTAATTCTTCTAATTACTAATTACTAAATTCTGGCTTCTGGCTTCTGGCTTCTGGCTTCTGGCTTCCGGCTTCCGGCTTCTGTGATCCTTGTCACAGAATATTCCCCTTGTGAATATTATTTCTTATCTATAAATTTTCCACATATTGAAGGATTAAAAAATGTTTGGATTAAT
>CAZSGO010000279.1:0-2534 GCA_964606395.1 uncultured bacterium | reverse complement strand
CCTTGTATAAGAATGAATATAATATTCGAAGTGAATTTGGCAAAGCAGTTTTTTACGAATTTTTATTATGATAATTCAATTAAAGATCAATAAAACAAAAAAGCCGGGCGGACCCGGCTTCAATACTATTTCAAAATAACATTAAATTCCCAATTTATATCCAACGCCACGAACATTCTTAACGATGTTCGCATATGGTCCCAGTTTTTCACGTAAATGTTTGATGTGCACATCAACGGTATGATCAACAACGATCTTTTCATTTCCCCAAAGATTGTATAGGATCTCTTCGCGCTTCAATACATTACCGTTTTTTTCTGCCAACATTTTAAGTATGCGGTATTCGGTTGGGGTAAGGGCAGCAAGTTCACCATCGACATGAACTTCATAACGATCGACATCAATAATAATTTTATTATCAATATTGATCTTGTTCTCGGCTTGAGCCGCTTGTGGTGCTTTTCTTCTTAAAACGGTTTTTACACGCACCGCCAACTCTTTTGGCGAAAAAGGTTTTTTTACATAATCATCGGCACCCAATTCCAGTCCGAGGATCGTATCCGACTCGTCGATCCGTCCGGATAAAATGATAATTGACATGTTGTCAAACTTGTTGTCGCGACGTAAAGTCTTGCATACATCCATCCCGTCCATATCGGGAAGCATTAAATCCAAAATGGTCACATCGGGGGTTGTGTTTTTAATAAATTCAAGGTATTCCACACCGCTTATAAAAGTAGCGACTTGAAATCCTGATTTTTTTAAATGTATGCTAGTTAACTCCAGGATACTTTTTTCGTCATCAACAACGGCAATAAGTTCATTCATAGTATTTCCCCAATTATATTGAATCAATTAAATATAGAATAAAGATAGTTAAATTAAAATATTTTTTTAGGACATTTTTATGACAGAAAGAAGGTCCTCTATAGAGAATGGATCCATGTTTTTATGCGTTTCAAGCGCTTTTTCAACCTCTCTGCTTATCTCCGGGAAAGAAATTAATCCACCCAGAAAGCGTTCTACGGCTTTTTCATTGGCAATATTATAGGCGGCCGGATAAGTTCCGCCGGCTTTTAATACTTCTCTCGCCAGACGTAAGGATGGAAAACGAACCGTATCGGGTGATTCAAAATGCAATGTCCCAATTTCAGCAAGATCCAGACGCGGCCAATTACCGAAAAGATGTTGTGGGTAACTTAAGGCATATTGGATCGGAACTTTCATATCGGGAACACCCAATTGGGCTTTGATCGAACCGTCGCGAAATTGGACCATGCTGTGAATAATGGATTCGGGATGGATCAAAATATCGATCTTGGATTCGTCAAGATGAAAAAGGTGATAGGCTTCGATCAACTCTAAGCCTTTATTGAACATACTTGCCGAATCAATGGTGATCTTATTTCCCATAGACCAGTTAGGGTGCTTTAAAGCTTCAGCCGGTGTAATGGCGTCAAAGGTAGAAAGATCTCTCCGCAGAAAGGGTCCGCCTGAGCCTGTAAGGATAATACGTTCCACATCACTGCTTGATTCCCCGGCGAGGCATTGCCAGATAGCTGAATGCTCGCTGTCAACGGGAAATATCTTAGCACCTGTTTTTGCGCAGATCCTATTGATCAACTCCCCCGCCATCACAAGACTTTCTTTATTGCTCAAAGCTATATCAGTCCCGTTTTGGGCCGCCAATATGGTGCTTTGCATTCCTGCTGCTCCAACAATGGCATTTAAAATAATATCAACATGAAGATCTTTTACAAGATCCAAAATACTATCCATTCCGGTCAGACATTTAATATTGCTTCCGACCAGACCATCACATAGTTGTTGATATTTTGTGGCATCTGCAATACATACTGCTTCCGGTTGGATTATTTTTGCCTGATCTATTAAGAGCTCAACCTGACGATTGGCCGTTAAATATAAGATCTTGAATTCATCGGGATGTTGCCGAACAACCTCAAGGGTGTTTTTTCCAATAGATCCTGTTGATCCCAGTACGCCAATTGTTTTCATTGCTTTATTCCGGTTTTTCTATCTTTAGTGTTGTGGTCTTTAAAATTTACACCTTGGATCTCAGCCAACGATCCCGCAGCTATAATCTATTGATTGCAAATTACAGATGGAAGTATTAATTGGAGTGTTTAAAGTTTTAGATATTATGGTTCTATATGCTTAACGTCCTATAAGAGTCCCCAAAATTACCGAACGTTTTCCATGATTTTGCATGAAATAAAAAAACCGGCAGGAATGTTTCTGCACACTCTGCCGGTTAAATATATCAACAATATCTATTTTGATTTTTTAAGTTCTTCTAAGACCTTTTCAGTCAAATTATGCGCTTCATCGGCATAAACGATCGTTCCTTTAGAAGCATCAAAAACAAAAGCGTAACCATTGTCTTCACCAATGGCTTTTAGTGTCTCGTTGATCTTATCAAGGACAGGTCCCAAATATTCTTCTTCTTTTTGATAGATCGAGCCATCCTGACCGAAATGTTCCAGCTGATAGCTTTGTAACTGCTGTTCTTTGGT
>CAZSGO010000278.1:0-2534 GCA_964606395.1 uncultured bacterium | reverse complement strand
CCCGGGCTTTAGCCCGGGGAATAAGATCATTAAAAGGCGGGTTTTAACCCGAATGATCGATGAGCGGGAAAACAGTTTTAAGTCAGGTCTATGAACTATTTATTTCTTAAGCTATTTTAACAGTACCATGTGCTTAGTGGACGAAAAATCGCCGGCACTCATGTGGTAGAAGTAAATACCCGAATTGACTTGATCGCCCAGATCATCCCGACCGTTCCAGATCGTGACATACACACCTTGAGTTGCTGTTTCGTTGACAAGTGTTTTCACCTTTTCACCAAGTACATTGTAAATTTCGATCACAATATGCGTATTTGTTCGCAAAGTATAGGGAATAATCGTAGATGGATTGAAGGGATTGGGATAATTATATCCCAATTCAAACAAGTAAGGGGTTCCATTATTTATAGAAGTTGTTGAGGGATAACTGTCTGCATCACCCGGATGAGTTACCAGACTAGCAGTCCCGGGGTTTGCGCTACCATTTGTCCATGTGCCTGCTGAATCCTGAAGTTCTTCTCCATTTGTAAAACTGTCACCATCCGAATCCAATGCAGCCAATGTTGATCCCCAAAAACTACTTGCTGATGAGCCGGTAATAGCTTCCACGGCTTGACCAAATGGATTTCTAGATGAACCCCCGCCATCGGCGTGACAGGTGTTACAACTCCAGTTCGAACCGTAGGGCATCATATCAATACGATAGCTTCTTGCTGATAAAAATGTGACAGAAAGAGTTAAGGCAAGAATAATTAAAATAATTGATCTTTTGCTCATCTTTTCACCTCGCTTATCTTTTTTTCAAGATAACATGGATTTTGCCTGCAGGCAAATAATATTTTAATTGTGAATAATTGACGATAAACGATAAATGTGCGAGTATAGGGAGGAGGGCGAGGGTACGAAAAACACCGACGAATAGATGGGTTGAACTATTCAACCGCTCTGCGGTTGTAATTAATTTTGAAATGCTAACCCCGGACGTCGTCCGGGGAGATGATATTGAACCCCGCTGGGGTTATGCCTTGAATATCGAACAAGGATTAACGAGTTTTGATATTTGAAGTTAATATTTACTTCTTAAATCGCATATCGATGTTTCTTGTTCTGAAATCATTTTCTTGTGTTACCAATCCTGTTGAACCCCTACAGGGTTCAATAACAGTATAGGAACTGACTCCCCTCACTCTCAACCCCGACGGGGTTGAATAAGCTTCCCCGAATAACAAACATCTTCTTTCGTTGCTTTCCTGTCATCCGACCTGTCCATCGAAGCTTTAGCGAAGATGGAAGCCTTGGCGAAGGATGAAGTGTAGTGACATTATCTATCCAATTTAAAGGTCACCGGAAAAGCAATCCAAACCGCAACGGGTCTTTTTTGACGAGCAGGGATCCAGCGTGTTTTTAAAAGCGCATCTTCAGCTATTTTATCAAGAATGATACTGCCACTGGATTTAATAATTTGAGTTTTATGAACACAGCTATCGATTTCAATGTAGATTTGTACAAGTGTATTTGTGCTGAATTTATCACCGAGTTCTGATCGTGGATAAACCAAGTTGTTATAAAAGGCATTTTTTCCACCGATAAGTTCTGGTGCCTTACTGTACAACGGATGCCCACTATTCCAAACCACACCTTTAGAAGGTGGCGGAGGTCCGGGAGGTCCTTTTTGTTCAAACTTGTCAAAAGATTTCCATTCAAATGTATCCAACACCGGCATTTCAAAATCAATAGAATCCGGGATCAGCTCAGGCGGGATGGGGCGTTCATGCATTGCTTGCAACAATGATTTAGGCGATATTTCGGGAACAGGATCCCCACCATCAAGAAGCATTCTCTTTTCCTGTTCAATATAAATGATCTCAGTTTCTTGAACAGGTTCTCGCAATTCTTTAAAACGCGGGAAAATGATCGCAACCAAGATCAGAAGCAAGAGCACAATGATCAGGATAATATCCCGGCGGAACGGCTGGCGTTCTTTCATTTTTTCATATTTAGAATTCAATCTGTAATGTCCTATGTGTAAATTTCACGGGTATTCCTAGCCAGACATCTACAGGTTTGTTGTTGCGGATAGCCGGATGAAAAGAACTGTTTTTAATTCCCTCGACCAGGATGTCAACCAGGGCTGAATCTTGTATTGTCTTGGCAACGATACATTTTTTAACCTCGCCCTTCTTGTTGATCAAAGTATGGACAAGAACCGTGCCGTACATATTCTTATCTTTATTAACATGTCTATAAGCAATAAACTCATAAGATGCTTCAATGGGTTTGGGCATTATGTCGCAAGGAGCATAACGCTTACTATGCTTGTTTGTGAATTTTGTTGGCTCGATCTTGTCCGGTGGGATCAGGTCAAGGAGTTTTACGTTAACATGATAGCTAATACCGAGATCCTCCGGGATTTCGCCGCGTTTATACATGTGCGATTCTTCTATTTGCTTTTGAGCGCTCAGTGGAACAAACAGAAATAACAGACCAACTATCAAGGTGATCCCGAATCGAATTGGATGTCGTGCTTTCATTTT
>CAZSGO010000277.1:0-2570 GCA_964606395.1 uncultured bacterium | reverse complement strand
AGTCCAACTCCAGCATATTGTCGATCGCGATATTATTGATCATTTCATAATCTTTTACGGCATCATCATCCGCATATGCGCCACGCTCTTTTCTTAATTCTTTAATTCGCGATCCGTACAATTCCATCGAATCTGTGAAGATGGTTGTAACAATATCATTCTCGGTCAGTTCATAATATTTTGCAAATTTGATCGCGCCCACAAGATTGCCGATAGACGAAATTCCAAGAAGTTCAAGCTGGTCGATCAGTTCCTGCTTTACACCTTGCTTGCGTAAATATTCATGACCGACTTCTTCATTGAATAAGCGTAGCATTCTTATAGTAGCTTCATCATCTACGGCAATGACCATATCCGTTTCACGTACATTGTGGATCCATGGAACGTGCTTATCGCCGATACCTTCGATCCTGTGGCCGCCAAATCCGTTGTTTAAGAGCGTTGGGCACTGCAAGGCTTCGGCCGCAGCTACTTTAAGATTCCTGAATTTTTTCTTCAGGAAATCACCGCTTCCCAAGGTTCCGGCAGAACCCGAACTTAATACGATACCGGCAAATTTATCTTTTTTATCCATGATCTCATTCATCATTTCGAACACGGCATTCCCGGTTACGTCGTAATGCCAAAGGTGATTTCCCAACTCATCGAACTGGTTAAAGATCATAATATCGTCGCCTCGAGTATTGGTCAACTCCCAACACTTGTCAAAGATCTCTTTAACGTTACTTTCACATCCCGGTGTCGGGATCACTTCACCGGCGATCTTAGATAACCATTCAAAACGTTCGTCGGACATTTCTTCCGGTAAAATGGCAATAGAATCGCAACCGAGCAGGGCGGAGTTGTAGGCACCGCCGCGGCAGTAGTTTCCGGTAGACGGCCAAACGGCCTTTTGGTTGATGGGGTCATATTGTCCGGTAACCAAACGAGGGGCAATACAACCGTAGGTTGCACCGACCTTATGGGCACCCGTGGGAAACCATTTCCCAACCAAGGCAACGATACGTGCTTTTACACCGGTAATTTCAGGAGGCAACTCAATATAGTTCGGACCGCCAAACCCACCACCGCTTGCGACCGGTTCATTTTTCCATGTAATGCGGAACAGGTTCCGGGGATGAACATCCCACAAGCCAATGGACTTCAGTTCTTCTTTATATTTATCCGGAATTAAACCCGGATCTTTCATTTGCGCAAAAGTCGGATAAATGATGTTTTTTTCTTTTGCGCGTTGTGCGTTAATTTTGATCTGTTTCGGGTTTAGGGTTAAGTCGATCATGTGTGCCTCTTTTATTTAAGCGTTATTATATTTGTTGTCTCGTTTAGTCCAAACTCATTATGAAAATCATCGATCAATGATCCTCTCAAACTAAGGAATAGATCTGTATGTTTATTGATCAGTTCTTTAAGAATGTTATAGAATCCCTCTTTTCCCCATATTTCAAGCGGTCCGATCTCGTCTATATATACCGGTCCGGATTCTATATTGTTCAGTACCTCCTCTGCAAACATAAAACCTTCTTCCGAAAAGGAGAATTTCCCTATATCGTATTTCTCTTCCCAGTTTTCCGGAAGTTGTGTTTTCAGTCTGATAAATGCTTCTTGCTCTCCGCTCTTTAGATGAAAAAGGTCGTATCCTTGAAAAAGTCCATTTTCATAGTGCTTTAATGACAATATTCCATCACCCTTTGCATCCTTGTCATAGAGCTTTTTCAAATAACGTGTTTTCCCGGAATCAATAGCCCCGGTGATAATGGTGATCATATTAATCTCGCAGATGCTTTATCTTTTTATCGTTTGCCACAGTTTGCATTTCTGCAATGATCGATATGGCAATTTCATGTGGTAACGTACCACCGATATTTAATCCGGCCGGGGTATAAAATACATCTAAGTTTGCATCGGGATATTGCTTCAGAAGTTCTTCGGTCATCACTTTTTGCTTTGTTCGCGATGATACCATGCCCACATATTTCGGGTCCCAATCGGAGCCGTAAATTTTGTGCAGGACCACACCGTCATATTTGTGTTGATAGGTCGCAATAATAAAAAAGGCATTCTTTTCTACCGATCTATTATTTAGCGCATCAACAAATGCTGCGTGAATTTTTTCATCGGCATCGGGGACCTGCTTTAACACATCTTCACGATCGTCGATCAGGCAAATATGATAATTCAATTGTTTCAAGTGGTAGCTTAAGGCGCGACCAATATGACCGGCTCCGAAAATGTAGACGTATTTTTTTGGTGCAAAATATTCAAAGAACAATGTCGCCGAGCCGCCACAGATCATGCCGGTATCCGTGCCGTGACCCGGTTCGTTCATATTGTATTCTTCACTTGTGTTCTGTTTTGTTTTAAATATCGTCAGGGCTTTTTCAATGGCCATTTTTTCAATGCTTCCACCGCCGACAGTTCCCGATATTTTTCCATCCGGATACACGATCATCTTGGTGCCGGTTACGGCTGGACCTGAGCCTTCTTTGGCTGTTACCGTCACCAGAACACCACTACAGCCGCCTTCGGCCAGTTCTAATATTTCCGTATAGATACTTTTCACTGATAATCCT
>CAZSGO010000276.1:0-2579 GCA_964606395.1 uncultured bacterium | reverse complement strand
AGGCACTAGTAGGGAGTTAGAAGACAGAATGTAGTGATCATAATACATAATTCTTATTAAGCCACCTCTCCTCCTCTCCACCTCCCCACTTCTCCTCCTCTTCCTCGAAAAACCCCTTGTAATCAGAGGCATGTTTCTTTAGCTTTCGAAAGATATACACGTACGATATATGCTCGGATAGAAGACGAATAATTAGGAATAAATTATCAAAGATCAACAAAACAATTCCGCCGATACGCTCATAGGATCGGTCCTCAATAAATTTGACATTAGCACGCTAAATCCTATGCAAGTGGAAGCAAGTGAAGCTATCTACTCAAATTCGGATGTGATCTTGCTTTCCCCTACCGGGACAGGTAAGACCTTAGCCTTCCTGTTACCCTTAATTGAGACTCTTAATCCAAACTGTGATGAGGTCCAACTGCTGATCCTTGTTCCCTCCCGTGAATTGGCCTTACAAATTGAACAAGTATGCCGACAAATCGGATCGGGATTTAAGGTAAATGCCGTCTATGGCGGACGATCGGGAACACTCGACAAGATCGACCTGAAACATCGGCCGGCCATTCTTATTGGCACACCCGGGCGGATCGCCGATAGATTAAGACGAGATAACTTCCCGTTGGAAAATATCAATACCCTTGTATTGGATGAATATGATAAATCCTTGGAAGTCGGTTTTGAAAAGGAAATGACCCAGATCATTGAAAAACTTCCCTATGTGGGTCAACGAATACTCACATCGGCGACCAGCTATGCCAGAATACCTGAATTTATTGGCCTGCAAGAACCTGTTATTATCGACTATCTTCATGAAACCGGTTCTCAACTAACGGTAAAGATGCTTCTTTCCGATGATAAAGACAAACTGAGATCGTTGAAAAAAGCGCTGACCTTTATCGGTCCGCAACTTGGCATCATATTTTGCAACCATAAAGATGCTTTAGAGCGGATACATGCTTTTTTGGCTGAAGAGAACATTCAACATGAATGCTTTCACGGCGGTATGGAACAAGTCGATCGCGAACGCGCGCTGGTCAAATTCCGCAATGGTTCATCTCAACTGCTTTTGGCCACGGATCTGGCGGCACGCGGACTGGATATTCCCGAGATCAAATTCATTCTTCATTATCACCTTCCCCTGCACAAGAAAGAATTCATCCACCGGAACGGACGCACCGCTCGCGTGAACGAACATGGCATTGCCTATATCCTGCAATGGAAAGACGCCGAGATCCCCGATTTTATTAAAGACATAGCGCCCGAGGAACTCAATGTAGACGAGCAGCCGGACAGCACGCTCACGCCGCCCCAAGAATGGAAAACCCTGTATATTACGGGAGGCCGACGCGATAAGATCTCAAAAGGCGATATTGCCGGATTGTTTTTCAAGCAAGGCGAGATCAAAAAAGATCAACTGGGGCTGATCGAGATCAAACAGACCTGCGCCTATGCCGCTGTCCAGGCCAATGTAGCTGAAAAGCTCATCGAAAAGACCCATAATAGTAAACTTAAAAAAAAGAAGGTAAGAATTAATCTTATATGATCAGAAGCCGGAAGCCGAAAGCCAGAAGCGAGAAGGCAGAAGCAAGAATAGTGTTATCCTGAGCGTTGAGATAGTTCTAAATTAAAATCATGTCTATAGAAAAAAACCAAGAAACAACAAGCAGATTGCACCCTCGGAATAAAAACCGAGAACAATATGACCTTGCTGCATTAGTATGCCTTTATCCAAAGCTGGAAAATTATATTAAACCTAACAAATTTGGCGTAAAATCCGTCGATTTTTCAAATCCGCATGCTGTTAAATTTTTAAACAAAGCGATACTAAATCATTATTATGGAATAAAGAATTGGGATTTTCCCAGTGAGAATTTGTGCCCGGCAATACCCGGTCGGGCAGATTACATCCATTATATCGCTGATCTACTCAGTGAATATAATTCAGGTGTCATTCCCACAGGGAAGAAAATTACCTGTTTTGATATTGGTGTAGGAGCCAGTTGCATTTACCCCATTATTGGTGTTGTAGAATATAATTGGAATTTTATTGGCTCTGAGACCAATCCAAAATCACTTAAATCGGCCGATGCTATTGTCAAATTCAATCCATCTCTTAAAAACAAAATTGAATGCAAATTGCAAAAAAATCCGGATGATATATTCTTTGGTATCATAGACATAGAAGATAAAATTGACTTATCCATATGTAATCCGCCCTTTCATTCTTCAGCAGAAGAAGCTCAGAAAGTAACTCAAAGAAAAGTCAAGAATCTATCGGGAAGAAATTCAGAAATTCCAACACGTAATTTTGCAGGGATCAGCAATGAACTCATATGTGACGGTGGAGAATATAAGTTCATAATGAATATGATCAGAGAGAGCAAGCTATTTTCAAAAAACTGTTATTGGTTTTCAACCTTAGTGTCAAAACAGTCTAATTTAAAAGGGATAACCATAACCCTGGAAAAAGCCGGCGCGACACAGATCAGAACCATCCCCATGGGCACCGGAAATAAAACCACTCGCATCGTCGCATGGACATTCTTTTCTAAAGAAGAACAAAAAGAATGGGCGGA
>CAZSGO010000275.1:0-2599 GCA_964606395.1 uncultured bacterium | reverse complement strand
GGTCAAATCTTGTGATACCATGTTCCCATTTACCGCATGGGCAGGGTATCTAAAAGATTGGGCCGGTCCCGATAAAAGTGAACGGCCGACTTCCTATATAATTATTCTCTGCGATACGACTATTTCTAAAGAATACGGTGTCGACGTGGGCATTGCCTCACAAAGCATACTTATAACAGCAGCTGAAAAAGGTTTTGGCGGATGCATATTGGGGGCTATCAAACGTGAAAAGATCCGCGAAGCTTTTTTTATAGACGATAAGTATGATATTCCTCTTGTGATCGCACTAGGGAAACCGGCTGAAAACATTATTATTGAAGATATTGAATCAGGTGACACACACTACTATCGAGATGCCGATGACACCCATCATGTACCTAAAAGAAAAGTTGAAGAATTAATTATTGATATAAGCTAATATTTGTTATTTGCAATTATTTGTTATTATTTATCGAATTACTATTGGTAGTAACAAATATTTATCGTATAATTGTTTGTCGTTAACACTAAAACATAAAGGGAACAACCATGGCCAAAAAGCTTTTTATTCCGGGTCCTGTAGATGTTAGACAGGAAGTCCTGGATGCCTTCGCAACACCGATGATCGGTCACCGCACAAAAGATATTTCTATTTTGCAGGAACGTATTTCCGACAATCTTCGGAAACTGTTCTATACGGAAAACACCATCCTTCTTTCCTCATCATCCGGTACCGGCTTGATGGAAGGGGCCGTTCGATCTTTTACCGCCAAACGTGCGGTTGTCTTTTCAGTGGGTGCATTTGGTAACCGTTGGGCAGAGCTTGCTGAAACAAATGGCATCCCGGTCGACAAAGTTGAAGTGGAATGGGGTAATCCTACTCTGCCTGAAGTGGTAGACGAATATCTGGCTACAGGTAAATATGATGTATTTTGTGTTACACACAATGAAACATCAACAGGTATTATGAATCCCGTTGAAGCGATCTCGGAAGTTAGAAAAAAATACCCCGAAGTTCTATGGCTGGTAGATGCCGTTTCATCCATGGGTGGCGTTAAGATCGAAGTTGACAAACTGGGTATTGATGTATGTATCACCTCAACACAAAAATGTCTTGGTTTACCTCCGGGCATGTCTATTGCATCTGTCACAGATGAAGCCATTGAAAAAGCAAAAGGCATTCCAAACCGCGGATTTTACTTTGATTATGTAACACTTTACAAATTCGTCAAAAACAAACCTTACCAATATCCTACTACTCCGAGTATTCCTCACATGTTCGCATTGGACATGCAATTGAAATACATCCTCGAGGAAGAAGGTCAGGAAGCCCGCTATGCACGCCATGCCGCTATGGCAAAAACCGCCCAACAATGGGCGCTTGATAATGGTTTTGAACTGTTGGCAGGAGAAGGCTATCGTTCAAATACCGTAACGACCGTTAAAAATAACCTTGATATTGATGTCGCAGCTTTGGCTAAAGCTGCCGGCGAAGAAGGTTATCTTTTCTCTAACGGTTACGGTTCATTGAAAGGCAAGACCTTCCGTATCGCCCATATGGCCGACCGGAAACCGGAAGTATTGGAAGAATATCTTGCAATGCTAGCATCTAAATTATAATTAAATATTATATTCAAAAAGGCTCTCGTTTGAGAGCCTTTTTTGCTTGCTTGTTATTTATCTATATTTAATGCTTTGGATTAAATGTACGGGCGACTCTTGAGTCGCCCTAATACCTTTAGGGCGGGTCCAGCCCCGCCAGTACATTCTCTTTTTTTATTCTTATTATCCTAAAATAAAAAAAGCTCCCGTATGGGAGCTTTTATAGAATTTGATAATCTTTTTACCAGCTTTTACGTGCGGGACGTTCTTCGCGGGGACGTGCAAGATTAACTTTTAGATTGCGACCATTAAGATCAGCATTGTTTAAAGTATCAATTGCATTTTGTCCGTCTGAATCATTATCCATTTCGACAAATGCGAAACCTTTTGATTTTCCGGTCATTTTGTCCATGATGATGTTAACCTTGCTAACTTCACCATGTTCACCAAATACATTTCTTAAATCACTTTCTGATGTCTCGTAAGACAAATTTCCTACATAGATGTTCATATCTATTCCTTTATCTGTGCGTTAAATTATATTCCCTATCATTTAACTTACGCACGTAGTCTAACGACAGCAGGACAACAAAAATTTATATAGGCGTGAAATAATCTTCTCTATACAATACATCCTTAGGTCAGCATTATAACTTCATAATTATTTGATTCCTAACTATTTATTAAATATTTTCAAATATAATATTATGGCCGCATATCGGGACAACGACCCTACTCACTCAAATCCGGCAATTCTACCACAAATGCATAAAAATCATCATAGCGCCCTCTGTGGTCAGCTTTTATCTCGATATTGTGTTTATTGAGCAGGTAATCCTCGATCAAATATGTTTTTATACCCAGCTTGGCAGCTACCATATCTTCAAGGGTATCGTTACCCACCATCATACAATCTTCAGCTGATCTGTCGATCGCTGTTAGCACTTCCCGATAATATTCCAGTCAGCGCCTCAGGGCCATCTTCGAGTTCTGCCGATATGGTAATCGTTCTGGTGGT
>CAZSGO010000274.1:0-2608 GCA_964606395.1 uncultured bacterium | reverse complement strand
AGCCTTTAACGGTAGTCACAAATGTTACCTTTCGTGAAGATGTGATGATAGACAGTGTAAGTTTTTCGGCGGGTACTCCCATGGAGCTTAAATATGGTTTCCCGTTTTATCGTTTTACTTATTCGTATTCATTTGTGAAAAACGAAAACGTGCAATTGGCTGCCGGAGTGGCGCTTCAAGCTCGTAATGCTTCAATTGTATTTAAGGCAATAGACGGTAGCGCTATGACAGTGGGAAATAATGTGGGTCCGGTTCCCTCTATTAATCTTTTCGGAAAATATACTTTTAAAAGTGGGATGTTTTTGAGCCTTGATGCAACCGGACTTTACGCATCATCAGCTATAATAAATGGTGCAAATTTTGCTTTTGAGGGATCTCTGTTAGATGCATCCTTACGAGCGGGATATCCTATTTTGGCCGGTATGGATGTTTTTGCCAACCTAAGGTTTTTAGGAGGAACATCAAAAGGTGAATCACAATATCCGGATAGAAATTGGAGCGAAAGCAACGAACGCTACGGAGAAAATTATTTAGGAACTATGAGCTTTACTCTTGGCCTGAGTATTTATTAGACAAAATTTCAGATTAATAGTTAAATAACATACCGGAAATGCACTATTTATTTAGTGCATTTCTTTATGTATTAATATTTATCTTCACCCCATTTGGCTTTCGATATATTGCTAACCCTCAAATAATAATCCATAATCCATAATTCATAATCCACAATCCATAATTTTAATACATTCCCTCATCCCTATCCAAATTACGGTAATGGATCGCTTCGCTGATATGGGCGGGACCGATCATATCACTGGCATCCAGATCGGCAATGGTCCGTGCAACTTTGAGAATACGGGTATAAGCGCGTGCGCTTAATCCGAGCCGAAGTATTGCCACTTTTAACAGGTCACGGCATTCATCGCTTAAGTCACAAAAACGTTTTATATCGCGAGCAAGCATTTGCGCATTGCAATGAACCCTTGTATACCGTTTAAATCGCAGTGTCTGAATATCGCGTGCTTTTGAAACACGTTCACGGATATATTTTGAACTTTCGCTGTCTTCCCTGTCACTGATCTCTTCATAACTGACGGGTGGAACATCCACATGCAGATCGATGCGGTCGAGCAGGGGTCCCGAAATGCGCGAAAGATAGTTGTGTATTTGGCCGATACTGCAGGAACAATCGTGGTTCGGGTCACTGGCGTAGCCGCAGGGACAGGGATTCATAGCGGCGATCAACATAAATGACGCAGGGTAGGTTAGGGAGGTAAGCGCTCTGCTAATGGTCACCTGTCCATCTTCAAGCGGCTGACGCAATACTTCAAGGACGTTCTTTTTAAATTCGGGAAATTCATCCAGAAAAAGCACACCGTTATGGGCGAGGCTAACTTCGCCGGGTCGAGGTATTCGACCTCCGCCGACGAGTGCAGAATCACTCACCGTATGATGCGGCGAACGAAATGGGCGGCGGGTAATGAGGCTGGTTTCGGAAATGTCTTCATAAACGGAATAAACGGCGGTGGTTTCCATTGCTTCCTCAAGTGTCAGGTCGGGAAGAATGGTCGGGAAGCGTTTGGCCAGCATAGATTTTCCGGAACCCGGAGGCCCGATCAAAACAATATTGTGTCCACCTGCCGCTGCGACCTCAAGAGCCCGTTTAACATGTGCCTGGCCCTTTACCTCGGAAAAGTCAACATTGTGTTTCTCGTCCGCACCAAAAAAACTTTTAATATCCACAACTTCCGGTTTGATCTTCGTGTTTCCGTTAATTATGCCGATAGCGTCATTTAGGGTCTCGGCTCCCCAGACGGTACAATATCCGGGCATTGCCGCTTCTCGAGCATTTGCTTTTGGTACGATCAAATGTTGTTGACGAAAATGTTTCATTCCAAGCGCAATGGGAAGGATCCCCTTTGATGTTCTCAAAGTGCCGTCCAAAGCCAATTCACCGATGCAAATATAATCCTTAAGGCGTTCTGCATCGACCAGTTCTGCTCCCGCAAGAACGCCAAGGGCAAGGGACAGGTCAAATCCGGTTCCTTCTTTGGGAATATCTGCTGGTGCCAAATTTTGGGTGATCTTACATCCCGGCATTCTATAGCCGGAAGATTTGATCGCAGATAACATACGCGAGAAACTTTCTTTTACGGCCTTCTCGGCCAGGCCAACAATAAAATACTTGGGTGTGCTGCGATCCAAGCGGGTCTCTATGGTGACCTCGTAGGCATGAATGCCGTGTAATGCGGCGGAGTAACATCGTGAAATTGTTTTCATATGTCACGAAAATACGTTTAAAAAACTTTACATAAAACGACGTATTTTCATGTGTGACGGGTATCACAATTCTGTGTTGGGGTCGATAATATTCGACATGTTGAAAACAGATAAATTCATTGTTCCCTTTAGTATGAATGATTTTGAAAATCGGTTGTATTTCTTTATTTAATCCAATATTTTCCAATATTATAAAAAGGCTATTATATGAAAACTATTCTCGTTACCGGCGGGGCCGGATATATAGGTTCCCATACTTGTCTTCGATTGCTGGAAGAAGGATATGATGTTGTTGTGGTCGACAATTTTTGCAACAGCAATCCAGGAT
>CAZSGO010000273.1:0-2627 GCA_964606395.1 uncultured bacterium | reverse complement strand
TTAAACCTTAAACCTTAAACTTCTTAACCTCTATTCCGCAGCCTTCTTGATCATTTCAATTTCCTGAGGCGTCAATTTTTTCCATCTGCCGGGAGCAATTTCGTTGGCGGTAATACCGGCAAAAGTATTACGATGAAGTCGATAAACACGGGAGGCATAATGGTCGAAAATGCGTTTAACCTCTCGTTTTTTACCTTCTTTAAGAACAACGCGGTAGTGAGTGCGTTTACGGTTCAATGGCTCGGCAATGCCTTTGACATTGTCTCCATTATCTTCAAGGACGATGCCTTTGGGAAGGTCGTTCTCTGGAGAACCTTTGGGCTCATTGCGAAGCAGAACCTCATATTCTTTTTCAACACCGTGTTTGGGATGGGTCAGGCGATAATTCAGATCTCCGTCATCGGTAAGTAATAAAATACCCGTTGTATCTTTATCCAATCGTCCTACGGGAACAACACTCAGCACCTTGGGAAGCAAGCTCATAACGGTCAAGGCATTATGAGGATCTTTACGTGAGGTAACATAATCTTTGGGTTTGTGCAGTTTTATGTACGTGTAAGTGCCTTTCAGCTTTACAATATCACCGTCTACACGGATCTCGGCTGTGACTTCGTCTATCTGGGCGCCGGGGTTTTTGATCGTTTCCCCATCTACCTTTACGCGACCTTGAAAAATGAGTTCGTCACAGTTTCGTCTTGAATCTACGCCGCAGTGGGCGAGAAATTTATTTAATCGCATTGGTTTTCTCTCTTGTTTCGAGTAATGAGCTTCGCAAATCCAGAAAAAGATTTGCGAGCAAGGCTGGCATATACATATTGTATTCGGCGTCCCGAAGTGTTGCTTCGATCTTCCGGATCATTTCAAAATAGGGGAATCCGGGGTAAAATTTTACAAAATTATTCAATTCGCTGATCAAATGGGTATTGATCAATTGTTCATTTGCTTCCGGGGTTGAGGCAAGTAATTGGGCATCCCGCAACCAAAAGACCATAAAGCGCAGGATATTCCTGAATTCCACAGGATCCGATTTCGCCAGAGCGGTATAGGTTTCGATCAATTCTGTTATATCGGCGGTTGTGACCCAGCGTCCGCTGACCTTTCCACCCATCATGATGCGCCAAAAGTCGAGGATCGTTGTATCCACTGCCGAAAAATCCGCCTCCATAAGTGTCTTGGCATGTTGAACATTTCCGGCACTGAGCCGCGCAATACGCTGTGACGTCGAATCGTCCAGTCCTTTTGATATAAGATATTCTTTCAGTTGAATATCGGGAACGGGATTGAACTTAACGATCTGACAGCGCGAACGGATCGTAGCGGGGATGGTGTCCAATGCGCCGGTGGTCAAAATAAAGGTGGTACGAGCCGGCGGTTCTTCCAATACTTTCAGTAAGGAGTTCAAGGCCTGGATATTCGCTTTTTCGATCTGCAGTACCAGTACGACCTGTCGACCGCCTTCTGCGGGTTTCATTGACAGTTCTTTTTTGATATGTCGAATGGATGAGATCAGGATCTGATTGGCGCCGGGAATATTGATATCTCGATAGGGGTCGCGGGTCAAGGCATTGCGTTCTTCCTGCATGGCTGTAAAATCCGCTTCGGAAAGTCCGGCATAGGGATCATTATCCGAAGGGTTTTTTCCCCGCGGCATGGCATGAATAAGATGCAGGTTAGGATGATTCAGATGTTTCATTTTAACGCAGGAAGCACAAAGCCCACAGGCGTTTCCGTCTTTGGGGTCCAAACAGAATAACTGGGCGCTAAGATTTAGGGCCATGCTGACTTTGCCCGATCCTTCCGGACCGGCAAAAAGATAGGCAGAACCGATACGTTGTGAATCGATCAGGCGTTGAAAACGTTCTGCAATGGTTTGTTGTCCGATAAGTTCATAGATCATGAGGGGTTCAACATCTCCTCTGCCGTACGCAGGCTGGCATCGGTGAGGTTTTCGCCACCGACAAGAGCGGCAATTTCTTCCACGCGTTCGTTTGTACTAAGTTCTTGGATCTCGGCAAAGGTTTCATTGCCCTTGCTGTATTTTCCTACCCTGTAATGCCGTTCACCCATCGAGGCGATCTGGGGCAAGTGGGTAATACATAATATTTGATGATGTTTTGCAAGTTCTTTGATCTGCTCTCCAACCACGTGGGCAATACGCCCGGAGATGCCGGAGTCGATCTCGTCAAAGATCAGGGTGGGCATTTCGTCATGCTCGGCCAGTACGGATTTGATCGCCAGCATGATACGTGATATCTCACCACCCGAGGCGATCTTGATCAGCGGCTTGAAGTCATCACCGGGATTGGTGATGATAAGAAATTCCACATCATCTATACCGTTGATACCGGGCTCGATATGTTTTCCTTTAAATGGAATATAGGCAGGACCTTCGATTTCTTTCTGCCGGAGATCAACTTTAAATTTTGCATTCGGCATACCCAAAAGATGTAAGCGGCTTTCTATATTGCGCGAAAAGGTTTTCCCCGTTACGTCAAGAACATTGTGAAAGGTTTCGGCTTTGGATGCCAGCACATTTCGTGCTTGTTCAAGGGTCTTGGATAATGCTTCAAGGCGTGTGTCGTAATCCGCTTCGGAGTTCATTTCGTCTTTTAATTGCTCGTAATATT
>CAZSGO010000272.1:0-2630 GCA_964606395.1 uncultured bacterium | reverse complement strand
CCGGCCATTACAATAGCGACCATGGTCATCAATTTGATCAAAATGTTCAAACTGGGACCGGAGGTATCTTTGAAAGGATCACCTACGGTGTCGCCGATAACGGCAGCTTCGTGAGCTTTTGAACCTTTACCGCCATGAGCACCCGATTCGATGTATTTCTTTGCATTGTCCCATGCACCACCGGCATTGGCCATAAAGATAGCCAATACAAATCCGGCAGCCAAACCACCGGTCAATAGACCCATAACGCCTGAAACACCAAAGATCAAACCAACGGTAACAGGAGCAATGATCGCCAACAAAGAAGGTAGCAACATTTCTTTCTGTGCGCCTTTGGTGGAGATGGCAACGCAAGATGCATAATCCGGTTCTGTTTCGCCGGTAAGAATACCCTTGATATCACGGAACTGGCGGCGGACTTCATCCACCATAGCGCCGGCTGCGCGACCTACGGCATTCATGGTCAAACCACAGAACATAAAAGCCATCATGGCACCAATGAACATGCCCATGAGAACTTTCGGGTTCATAAGCGTTACATTGTAATATGTCATAAAATCAGAAAGTGTTGCCGTAACGGTCGGGATCACTTTTTCACCAACCACTAAGGTTGTTTCACCGATACGGATCAAACCGATCTTGATCTCTTCAATATAGGAAGCAAGAAGTGCAAGTGCAGTCAATGCTGCTGAGCCAATGGCAAAACCTTTGCCGGTAGCGGCGGTGGTGTTACCCAATGAATCCAAAGCATCTGTACGTTTACGGACTTCTTCACCCAGACCTGCCATTTCAGCGTTTCCGCCGGCATTATCGGCAATTGGACCATAAGCATCGGTTGCCAAGGTAATACCTAAAGTTGAAAGCATACCAACAGCCGCAATACCAATACCGTATAGACCTAATGACATATTGGCAAAATCCCAACCGGCAGCGGTCAAATAAGCCAATATGGTACCGACAACAATGGTCATAACCGGGAAGGCCGTTGAAAGCATACCCGTTCCGATACCATTAATAATAACGGTGGCAGGACCGGTTTCAGCTTGCTTGGCAATATTCTTGGTTGGCGCATAAGCTTCTGATGTAAAGTATTCGGTTTCTTTTCCAATTGCCCAACCGGTGATCAGACCGATAACAATGGAAAGCCAAACACCCACATAATTTTCAATATTCAAGATCTTCAGGATGAAGAAAGAAAGAACCATGATTAAAATGGAACTTAGGTTCGTTCCGCGTCCCAAAGCGCCAAGTAAATTTTTCTGTGATGCATTCTCTTTTGTACGAACGGCAAAAATACCGATAATAGAAAGCAATGTACCTACGGCACCAATGATCATTGGAGCAAAAACTGCAGAAACCTGCATGGTGGTATCGTGCATAAAAGCAGCGGCACCAAGAGCGGCTGTAGCAAGAATTGATCCGGCGTATGATTCGTAAAGATCAGCACCCATACCGGCAACATCGCCCACATTGTCTCCAACGTTATCGGCGATCGTAGCGGGATTACGAGGATCATCTTCAGGAATACCGGCTTCTACTTTACCCACAAGGTCAGCACCAACATCGGCTGCTTTTGTAAAAATACCGCCGCCAACTCGAGCAAATAATGCCTGAGTTGAAGCACCCATACCAAAGGTCAACATCGTTGTTGTAATAATAGCCATTTTGTGTGCGGGATCGCCATCTTTAACGAAAGCGTTCAGTACGATATACCAGATGGAAATATCAAGCAAAGCTAAACCGACAACAACCAAACCCATGACAGCACCGGAACGGAAAGCAACCTGCAATCCCTTATTCAAGGATTCGCGGGCGGCATTAGCCGTACGGGCAGACGCGTATGTGGCTGTTTTCATACCAAAAAAGCCTGCAAGACCGGAGAAGAAACCTCCTGTAAGAAAAGCAAAAGGAACCCAGGGGTTCTGTACTTTCCAAACATAGGCCATTAAGGCAAATAACCCTGTCAATACAACAAATACGATAATCACAATCTTATATTGTTGTTTAAGATATGCCATTGCACCCTTCCGGACGTGCTCGGCAATTTCAGCCATTTTGACCGTACCTTCTGAATGCTTCATCATTTGCTTGAAGAAAAACCAGGCAAAGCCCAGTGCAATGATCGCAGTACTTGGAACGAGCCAGAATAGATTATTTTGAATTCCTATCATGCTTTCTCCTATTTTGTTTCACATGTCAATCCGCGAATTATAAGAATAAGTTCGCTTCTTATCAAGTTAAATCGGAATGAGGAACGGCCACGATCCCCTCTTCTTCGGCCACAGTGAATTTGCTTTGAACTTTCAGCAGACGAATCACATCAACAACCAGATCTTTGGAACTGCTCAATAGCGATAAATACAGCACTGAATTTCTAGTATGTGCATCTTCGTCATGCTTTACCCTGCGAACTTGATTTTTCTGAAACTCAACAATAAGATCCAATATATCTTCATGCTTATCTTTACATGGTTCTTTCATTTCAAAGTTCTGCTCTTTTACCATATTGCTGATAGAGGAATAAATATATTTTAACTCTTCAGATAATTTTGTTAACTCATCGTTTTGGATCTTTGTGGTACCATAGTGAGTGTTTTCCACATGCTCGTAACATGCCTCGATCATGGTAT
>CAZSGO010000271.1:0-2650 GCA_964606395.1 uncultured bacterium | reverse complement strand
GCATAGGATACCGACAGGATCAAACTTAAAAATATAACGATAAATATCTTTTTCATCTTAGTTTTGCAATTTTACCCATTGATTTAATTTTATTGTCGTCGACAACACCCTCAATAATATAAAAATATACACCATTGGCAACAGTATTTCCAAATTCATCTTTACCATACCATGGGATTTCATGATATCCAATACTATAAAGTGGAAGATCTGTTACGGCATTTTCACTCACCGACATAGTGAATATCTTTTGTCCTGAAAGCGTAAATATTTTAATGGTTACATCATCAAATTGTTCGGTCAGCTCGTATATGAATGTTGTTTTATTGGTAAATGGATTGGGGAATGTCCCATAATCGATTAGTTGAGATTCACCGGTGTAGATAATGTTGTATACTTCTGTTTCCGCCCTATTGCCAACAAGATCATGGGCCACTATTTGCAATGTATGCTCACCAATTTCCATATCTAATTTAAAATTAATTCCCAGTTCGGAAATATCGTCACTCTTTAGCATAGAAACATTATCTTCAGGTAGTTCTTCTCCGTCAAGCAATATATCCCAATAATATGGTAAGGGGTGTACACCATAGTTATCTGTTATAATAACTGAAAAATCAGAACGCTCAGACACGTAGCCACCGACTAATATCTCCCTTGCATTAATATTTAGCTCAATATCGGGCGCAATCGATTCATTAGAATAGGCCAATATATAATATCCGGGCTTCTGAACGGGGAAATAACTTATACTGTCAATTTGAATATTTGGAAGAACATAAAATTGAGCCAAATCAGCACTTAAATAACAAATGATCTTTCCATCATCAAGCAATGATGATAAAACAGAGGCTTTAAAATCGATATCTTCTTCACTTGAACTGATATATACAATGTTCAATGCAGCTTGAGTGGCGCCAAAATTTGACAGATCATAACTTCTATTGTAGTCATTTATGTATGTAGCCCCGTTGAATGAAATATTTTCTCCAGGAAGCAGCTCTTTAAATGTGGTTCCGGGCAGTTCAATCGTGTCTTTATTGACATTAATAAAATGACCGTCTTTACTTCCCAGCCATTTATTGTCAATCGACATTTCCATCCTATTATTAGAAGTATCAGAATCCGCAATTCCCATGGGCTCAATTAATATTTCAATCATGCCACTTCCAAAAATTGGCAAAAAATCAAAATAATATGTGTTGATCTTTTCTGAACCCTGTTCGTATTGACCATCTACATCAAAAACGGTTAATACTGTATCTTCAAGAGAGTACTCAATACCCGGTTCATTAATATTCATTTTAACTTTTACAAACACACTTGTATCTGCTTGATTGTATAACACTAATTTGCTTTTCCCGTTCTCAATCGAATAGTCTAAAATTGATATATCTTTTTCTTCTTGTACAACAGGTGCAAGATAATAATAATCACCCGTTAACATTTCCCCATCTATATACATTACCGGCATAAAATAACTGCCGGAATAATATGAAACAGGGGAAGACGAATCACCTTCAACGGTATAGAAAGATGTTTTATTTGTATAAATTATTTTTTGCTTCGACTTAAATATTCCACTTTCAATAATGTCCATAGGAAGTATATGATAACTGGTATTCAAAGATCTGTCGGTATAAACTCTCAAGTTTACCGAATCAGGATTTGACGCTGTATCAAATGTTACTTGAATATGTACGGCGGAGTCTGATATACTTGGTACTCTAGGTGAATAAATCATGTTCTCAACAAAAGGCGCATTAAACGCAATTGAAGCCGAACTTGTGTAAATATTGTTTTGATTGTCCCAATATGTAAGCTGAAGCAAACCATCATAAATATTGTCCAGCAATGAGGGCATTATATAATGCGAATTTTCCTGCTGGAAATTTAAGTCAATTTTTTGTTTAAGCGGGAATTTTCTCTCATTACCACGACTTCCGACAACATCCATATATCCGGCAATAATATTTGGCTGATCAACCTGAATTGATATTTCATTTCCCGATACCACACTTTTAGGGGTTACACCAATCACTTCTTGACTGTTCTGTGGAAAACGAGCTGAAGGATCACCCAGTATACACATTTGGTAAAATAGTGACTTTCTGAAATACTTGTAAATTATTTGTCCATCTACTTGATCAACAAAATTTGCATTTCGACCAAAGGTAGAAAAAAAGTAATCCGTTAAAGCAAACTGTATTGCTTGCCCATGAGACATGCGGTCATCAAACATGTGCTGCATAAGCTTCTCATAAATATAATAGTTGGAATTTATCCAGCCGTAACCCGTTGAGGAAAGAACAGAGACCCCACCCCGGGGATGTCGAATAAACATCTCGCCCAGAGCATTACTATTTGAAAAGGTATTTGTAAAACATGTAAGTGAATTAACAATAAATGGATTTCCTGGTTTAAAACGATCAAATGCTTCATATGGTAAAACATAGTTGTCCCAAGTATATCCACCCCCATGACCTAAATAATTCATACAGAAAACACCATCGTTGACAAATTTGACCAACGTGTCTGTAGCATATATGCCTGCATCAAAATCACCCGTAATATGTGAATCGTAGAGATACAATCGATCAGCTTGGATATAGTCTGGAGATACATTGTTTAAATAATTTTGCATTTGACC
>CAZSGO010000270.1:0-2682 GCA_964606395.1 uncultured bacterium | reverse complement strand
GCATTATAGTCCAACGAATTCGTATTGGAAAAAAGAATAATATTGTAATGTTTTTTTAACCAGTGTACCATTGCCCAGGTCTTTGGGCGCAGAGGAAAAGATCTATGAATGTTATCACGATATCGCTGTTCATCACCTTCGTTCAAGTGAATATGTTTGTTCAATTCAACAAAGTACTCTGCTTCGCTACGCTTCCCTGTTTCAAACTCTCTAAAAAAATCCGTGGCATAAAATGCCATAAATGCATCATAATCCCATCCCATGGCATCTGTAAACAGTCGGTAATCAACATCAACCAGAACATTACCGAGATCAAAAACAATCGTGTTTATTTTAACATCCGACATTAGAGTTCGATCAGTTCTTTAGGTGCTTTGGTAATATTTTCAAATCCGTTTTCCGTAATGATCACATCATCCTCAATGCGCACCCCGCTCCAGTCGGGAATATATATACCCGGCTCAACGGTCACGATTTGATTAACCAATAATTCTTTTTCATAGTTCGGCGAGAGGCGGGGTTCAGCATGGATCTCAAGACTTAAACCATGGCCGAGCCCATGGCCGAAATATTCGCCATAACCCTTTGAGGTAATATAATCACGCGCAAGCGCATCCACCGCTTTGCCTGTTACACCCGGCCGTATTCCGGCCAATGCTCTTTTCTGGGCTTCAAGAACGATGGCATAGATCTCACGTTGTTTTTCATCTGCTTTTCCCAAACATACCGTTCGGGTCACATCTCCATGATACCCTTTATACATGGCGCCAAAATCAATCGTAACAAGCTCGCCTTTTTTTAAAAGTTTTTCTGTTGGACTGTGATGCGGTCGCGAGCCATTGACACCGGATGCAATGATCGTATCGAAACTATCTTTTTCCGAACCCAGGCTTTTCATGATATATGATAATTTGGCATCCAGCATTCTCTCGGAGATACCGGGCTTGATCTCTTTCAGTAATTCATTAAATGCGGCATCGGTAATTCGTGCAGCTTCACGAAAACACTCGATCTCAACTTCTTCTTTGACCGAGGCGATCTCTTCCATTAACAGCGCTTTATTTACAAATTTGTTATCCGGGAAAAGTTTTTTCAATTTTTCATATTGCTCCACACTCAGATGATCGCCCTCAAAACCGATCACATCTGTGGTTAATACACAACCTTTGTCTTTCATGGCTTGCAAAAGATCTTTTCCCACGGGAACATCAATATGCATATTGTTCACTTCTGCGGCACTTTGTGTTTTGTAACGAAAATCGGTAAAGAACCAAGCTTCATCAGCATTGATATAGCATATACCGTTTGAACCGGAATAACCGGAAATATATCTTAGGTTAGAAGGGAAAAAGATGTACATGGCATCCAGGTTTTCGTGTTCCATTCTCTCGCGTAATCGTTTCAGGCGCATACTGTTCATTATGACTCCTTTTTTTCGTCCTTCATGAGTTGTTTTACATGATCGATCTCTGCATTTACCAATTCGGAGGCGGGGTCTCGTTCCTGCAGTTTTAATAATATACCCATTGCCTGTTCATACAATCCCTGGCGAATATAGAGTTTTGCCATGGTCAGTGTCTCTATACCGTAGCGGGTACTTTGATCGCTCTTATTATTTTGAACCGGGATCTTCTTCTTTGGCGGCGGGACAAATTGTTGTTCGGGCACAATAGAGATCTCTTTTCTGGGAGGATTAGTGGGTTGTGTTTGCTCCGGTCTATCCATTTCCGTGATCAAATGCTGGATATAGGCATTATTGTCAACACCGGGCAGATCTTCTGTTGTTAATTTATCTTGCCCGATATTTGGAATGGACAGTTTTGATATCATGCCTGTATCCTTGAATTTTTGAATAAAATTATACATTTCGTCCGTACCCTCTTTGTAGGAGATGATCAAGCTATAAATATATTTCAATTCTCCCAATGAGTAATTATCCTTGTTCAGTTTTAACAACATTTCTGCAGCCGAAATAAAACTGGGATCAAAGCTCAACGATCGCGTAAAGCATTCGATCGCTTTAAATATGTCTTCTTTTTGGTAATAACATAATCCCATAGAGAACCAAACCAGGGCATCTTCGGGATATTTGTCCAGTAATAATATTGCTTTTTCCAAAGCAACATTCGTTTCGTTCATTTCAAGATGTTTAAGAACGGATTGGTTATTTTCATAATAATTTAATTGTTCCATGCTTTACTCCATATGTCCCTGTTCACGCAGACTCAAATAACCGGAATGACCGATAATAACGTGATCCAATAACGGTATGTCCAATATCTCGCCTGCCTGATAGATCGTTTTTGTGATCTCAATATCCTGACGGCTTGCTTTCAATTCTCCACTGGGATGATTATGCATCAAAATGATCGCCGATGCCAGATGATCAATTGCCGGTTTGAAAACCTCTCGCGGATGCACAATGGACGCTGAAATACTGCCAATGGAAATATTTATATCCCGATATGCCCTATGAGCACGATTCAGGAGTATCACTTTACATACTTCTTTCTGCAGAAGACGCATGCGTTCACCATAGGCATTAGCTACGCTTTCCGGACCGGTGATAACAGGTGTTTCGTTCGTTTGCAACACCTCATGAAATCGCGCTCCCAACTGAAAAGCTGCTGTCAGTGTGGTCGCCTTTGCGGGACCCACTCCGTGATATTTTGAAAGAGCTCC
>CAZSGO010000269.1:0-2700 GCA_964606395.1 uncultured bacterium | reverse complement strand
TGTTTGTCGCTCTTGCATTTTTCGCACTGAACCGCTCGCAACGTGCCGAGCAAAATAGTCTCTGGGTGGGACTGTCGAAAGAGACCGCCCATCAGCTGGGTACACCCATCTCGTCGCTGTCTCTTCGGATCCACAGTAGAAATTATGAATTTTTCCTATCATGTCGTTTCCACCGAACAACCACTACCAAATGCTATAGCAGTTAATGTTGCAGGTGCCAGCTCCAGTAGCTTAGAAGGAACACTTACAACGGTAACGGGTACTTTATCAAGAATTGCATCATATACAACAAGTACAGACTTGATCTTATCTGAAGGTTCAGATTCGATTACAGTAAAAGTTTGGGGTACAACTGGAATTGATACAGATGTTCTTACAACCGGAACAGAATATGCTATTACCGGTGTAGGTAATCAATATTCTGGGAATTATCAAATATTGGTTGGATATCAATCTGACATCACAGATGATGTCGCGATCTGCGATGACTGTACACCCGAAACCTTCGCATTGAACAAAGCTTATCCCAATCCTTTCAATCCGATGACGACCATTGAATTCAGTCTGACTGAAGCGAGTTCTTTCGAGATCTCGGTATACAATATTACCGGACAGCGTGTAGACGTGCTATCGGACGGCTATGCGGAACCGGGTGTTTATAAACAAACATGGAATGCGGGTGATTTTACCTCCGGCGTCTACTTTATCAGATTGGTAGCCGGCCAGAATATCGCAACGCAAAAAGTTGTACTCATTAAATAACAAGAGTGACTATGAAACTACGTAAATTATTCCTCATTTTCCTCTTGCCCATTCTTGCTTTCGCGCAGGGGCACCTGATCATGACCGAGATGGTGCTGCAGCCCTCATTGGGCGAATATGTCATGATAAAAAATCCGACAGCCGCTTCGGTAGATCTGTCGAATTATTATATCAGCGATGCAACGGATGTGGCCAACGGGAAATACTATTACAAACTTGCAGACGGCGCAGATTATTGGTCAGGTAGCGGATCGGACTTTATTGCCCGTTTCCCCGCCATTAATCTGGCAGCAGGTGAAAGCATTACACTGGCATTGGGCCGTGATACCGATTATTTCAACGAATATGGCAGTAACGCAGACCTTTGTCTTAAAGGTGCTGCAGATACCATGCGTTTTGCCGTTGACGGTGTTAACACCATCGGCGGATCACCCAATGCAAAATTGGACAACACCGCCGAAATGCTGGTCCTGTTCTACTGGGACGGTTCTTCAGCCAAGGTTCAGGATGTGGATTACCTCATCTGGGGCGACACCACTTATGCCGTAGATAAAAGCGGCGTAGGCACTTACCTTAACGATACGCCTGTCGGCAGTCAATCCTTCCTTCCCGTTCATCTGGATGGCGAAAAACTTATCCGTATATCCGAGACCGAAGGCACAGAAACGACCACCGGCGGAAACGGTATCACCGGGCATAACGAGACATCGGAAGATCTTGCAAGCACTTGGAGTGTTGTAGATCTGGCCAGCTCACGTCCCGAGATCGGCGCCGTTACTTTTTCTCCCGCCGCTCCCACCGATCTGGATACATTATGGATCACAGCTCCGGTCGCCGATGAAATTGGCGGATTGTCGGTTGAATGTGTATATACCTTTGATGGTGTTGAAACAGTCGCTGACATGACGATCATGACCCCCGGCTTAGAAGATTATCGTTGTATGATCATGCCACTGAACGACGCCGGACCATTCAGCTATTACGTCCGCGCCGAGAACAGTTTGGGTCTAAAAGATTCCACACTTGCTTTCAGTAAAGATATTACAACTTACGTTGAAGCCCAGACCATTGCCTACCTGCGTGACAATTTTGACGACCTGCAGGAAACCACGGTCACCATTACGGCAACCGTAACGGTCCAGATGGGCAAGATCAACACCTACGCCTCCTACGTTCAGGATGACGGCGGCCGCGGTATTTATATCTTCGGTTCAGCCATGTCCGGATTTGTTCGCGGCACGGTGGTTGAAATTACCGGAACGCTCTCGGAATATAACGGTTCATTACAGATCAAAGACGTTACAGCCAGCTCAGTTGGATCTTCAATTCTTCCGGCTATTCCCGAACTGACCTGTAAACAACTGAATAATAACTACATGTATTACGAAGGCACCCTGGTGACGGTCCATGGACAGGTTACCGACCGTGCAGACGGTATTGGCGGCGGCTCAAATATTACACTTGATGACGGAACGGCTTCGCTTACGCTTCGCGTTTGGGATTCCACCAATCTTCTTTCGGACTTTACGGCGGACAGTCTGCTACAGGTCGGGAATTTGGTTGAAGTCAGCGGTATCGGCGGTTTTTATGCCTCTGCCGCTCAGTTGATGCCCGCTTATGCGGCCGATGTGGCTGTCTGGACGGACGGAACGGCCGGAACGGGAAATATTTCGCTGACCGTTGCGCCTTATCCTTTTGTTCCGCAATTGGGTGAGATCATCAACTACGCTTACGAATTCCCCGATGAAGCCCGTGTTATCATCCGCATGTACGATGCCTCAGGCCGTTATGTAACGACCCTGACGGATGAATACCACGGTATGAGCTGGACCTATGAAACAAGTTGGAACGGCCGCGATGAGCTGAACCACATCTTGCCACCGGGAACCTACCTCATGCATATGGAAGTCATTGAAAGATCAACCGGACGAGTGACCC
>CAZSGO010000268.1:0-2701 GCA_964606395.1 uncultured bacterium | reverse complement strand
AAGGAGGTTGTTATTTTGCTTTTGTAGTCAGGAAACGCTTAACGCCGTTTTTTGTTTCAATTAATATCAAAACCGTTTGATTTTTTTCGATCTTTTTGAAGACATTTTTATAATCTTCCATATCATTGATATTTTTGCCTTCAAGTGTAACGATGCGATCCCCTTCCTGGAGTCCCTTTTGCTGGGCTTCGGAACCGGGGGTGATCTTGACGATCACAACGCCTTTTTTGGAGTCAAGACCATATTGTTGAGCGAGTTCGCTGTTGTTTTCTTGCACAGAAAACCCGAGATCAATATCAGTATCCACATCTGTCTCCTCGGCGATACTTGTATCACCCGGCAATTCATCAAGTTTTACGGATACCACTTTTGTTTTTTTATCGCGAATGATCGTTAGTTTAACATTCTCACCCGGAGCGCGGGAAGAAATATTGAGCTGCAATTCCGATGGATCATTGACCTTATCGTCATTCACTTTAATGATCACATCACCTGCCTGAAGCTTAGCTGATTCGGCTGGACTGTCTTCGACCACATCGGCAACAAGAATACCTTCAATATCATCTATGCCAAGGGATCCCGCCAGATCCTGATTCAATTCCTGAATGCTGACACCCAACCAAGCACGGATGACCCGGCCTTCTTTGATAATATCGTTCATGACTTTTTTTGCCAGATCAATGGGAATAGCAAAACCGATCCCGTTGGAGCCGCCGCTACGACTTAAAATAGCGGAGTTAATACCGATGACCTCACCGTCTAGATTGACAAGTGCACCGCCGGAGTTGCCCGGATTGATAGGCGCATCGGTTTGAATATAACTTTCATAGGTGCTAAGCTGCATGCCCGACCGGCCAAGACCGGAAATAATACCATGCGTCACGGTGTTTCCCAGGCGCGCGGAATAGGGTGAGCCGATCGCCAATACCCATTCGCCGACTTTTAATTTATCGGAATCACCGAGTGTGGCTGCGGGAAGTTTCTTTTCATCAATTTTTAAAATGGCAATATCCGTCTTAGCATCACCGCCGATCAGCTCGGCTTCATATTCGCGTTTATCGGACAACACGACTTTGATCTCTTCGGCATCCTTGATCACATGATTATTGGTGATAACATATCCATCCTGAATGATCACGCCGGAACCCAAAGCGGATGAGCGATATTCTTGTTCTTTCTTGGGTGCGTTAAACCCGAAAAATTCAAATGGCAGATCTAGTTCAGCAAAAGGATTTGTAACCTTCGTGACTTTTTGAGCCGTAATGGTCACAACGGAAGGACTGACCTTTTCCGTTACGTCTACGAACTGATTGCTGATACTTTTAAGATCTTGTGCACCTAGGGGTGCGATCATGATAACAACGAGTAAAAGTGATAACCATTTTTTCATTTTTTATTCTCCTATTCAATCGTTGTCATATATGAATGAGGATTATCAAATGTTCCCGGCATGAAAAACTATCCGCAGATTACGCCGATTAACGCAGATCCTTTTCACCGATTGATTTAATCAGTGAAAATCTGTGTAATCTGCGGATATATATATTTCTTATGGTAAATTGTCTTACTGTTGCCTATTGATCAATAGGTTTTTATCTTCTCAATCTCTGCGGCATTCTCTTCTCAGCTTTATCGATAAGATCAGCTGATATTTTCTGATGGTGTTTTACCAATTCTAATTCATCGAAACCTGATATACGCCCATTTTCAACCACCATTTTTCCATTGACAATCACATAGTCTACTGGGTTCATCGCTACATTAAAAACGATCGCAGCGGCGGGATCATGCAGTCCACCGGAGTATTCAAGTTTATCCATATCGATCAAATTAATGTCGGCGCATTTGCCGGCTTGTATCTGTCCGATATCATCGCGACCCAGCGCTTTTGCTCCGCCAACGGTCGCCATCCACAGGACTTCTTCGGTATTCAGCCAAAATTCCGGTGCGCGAAGACGGGAGAGCAGCATGGCATTTCTGAGCTCTATCAACATGTTGGATGAATCGTTGGAGGCGGAACCGTCAACAGCCAAACTGACGTTCACGCCGGCATCCAGCATTTCTTTGATCCTGGCGATGCCGGAACCCAGTCGCATATTGGATGATGGACAGTGGGACGTTCCGATCTTTACCCGGCCGGCCTCTTGAATTTCTTCGTCATTTAAAAAGATGGAATGTGCAAACCAGGCATTAGGCTTGATCCACCCCAATGATTTCATAAATTCAAAGGGGCGCTCCCCGGATCTTTTAATACAATAATTTTCTTCATCCTTTGTTTCGGCAAGATGCGTGTGGATCTGCACATGATATTTTTCGGCGACTTCAACCGTCTTGCGCATGGACTCACCCGTTACCGAAAACGGCGAACAAGGGGCCAATGATATTTTCAACATCGAACCGAATGCGTCGTCATGATATGTTTCGATAAGCCGGTCAATATCCGCAAAGATCTCCTCTTCCGTTTGAACGACATCTTCAGGCGGCAGGCCGCCGTCTTTTTTGCTTAAGGACATAAATCCGCGTGTGGGCTGGAAGCGCATACCCAGTTCTTTGGCGGCATCGATCTCACTGTCGATCAAGGTCGGTTCGGTCGTATTGGGGAAAAGATAAAGATGATCGGAGGTGGTTGTGCATCCCGATTTTAATAATTCCGCCATGGCAACTTTTGCGCTGACATAGAAAGCTTCTTTGCTGATACCAC
>CAZSGO010000267.1:0-2702 GCA_964606395.1 uncultured bacterium | reverse complement strand
TCAAAAAATGAATGATCAATAGCCCCGAGCTTTAGTAATAGAATTAAAACCAATCGGGTTTTAACCCGGTGTAAATTCAGATTACAGATTACAGATCACAGTTCCCGAGAAAGGTACGACGGGTCTATTAAATAATGAGATAAAAAAGATCAATGATCAATAGCCCCGAGCTTTAGCTCGGGGTAATAAAATAATAATAACCGGGGTTTTAACCCCATTGTTGAGGAAGCAGAATGTCATATATTAATGTTTGGATTCATCTCATATGGTCGACAAAAAACAGAGAACCATATTTAACAAAAGAGCTTCGTTCTAAAATATTTTCTCATATTCGCGAAAATGCCAAAGAAAAACACATCCATATTGATTCAATCAATGGCTATAAAGAACATGTTCATCTGCTGATTTCAATGAATCAAAATCAAACAATTGCTAAAATTGTACATTTATTAAAAGGAGAATCAACTTACTGGATTAATATAAATAAATTAACCAAAAATAGATTTTGTTGGCAGAAAGAATATGGTGCAGTATCTGTTGGTTATTCGGCATTAAAAACAATAAGAGAGTATATTAACAATCAGGAGACTCATCATCAAAATAGATCTTTTACGGAAGAGTTTAATATTCTTATGGAATAATATAAATTTGATAATAAAGAAAGATAGTGGGTTAAAACCCAATTTATTGCTGTCTATTTACCCCGGCTTAAAAGCCGGGGCTATTTAAAGCCGGAGCTATTTAAGTAACAAGATCAAAAAATGAATGATCAATAGCCCCGAGCTTTAGTAATAGAATTAAAACCAATCAGGTTTAAACCCGGTGTAAATTCAGATTACAGATTACAGATTACAGATTACAGATTACAGATTACAGATTACAGATTCCCCATGTTCCAACTCAAATGAAACTTCGCCTGCTGAAAACTTTCTTCGGGATTAAGTCCTATAGCAATGGTAAGGCGGTTTTTGCCGGCCGGAAGTGAGAATCCTACGCCTAGATGGTGCGAGACCGGATCGGCATGTTGCATAATAACGCCATCATAAAAGACAAAAAGATGTGCTCGTCTAAAATAGCCCGCTTCAATTTTCCAGCCGACATAGGCATTGGTGACATATTGTTCAAAATAGGCGCCGCGTAAGAAATTAGCGCCACCGAGTTTAAATTGATCGTAAAGGGCAATAGGGTCTTCGGAAGCGACATAGCCGCCTAAAATATTTAAATTAGCTCCTAAAATTGATTTGCGAAGTTTTAAGCGAGCATTTAATTCCGAGCGGGAAACATGCTGATTGGTGGAAAAGTGCAAACCGGTTGTCATGTTTACCGAACCTGAAATGTTTCCGGGTTTAGATAACCATTTAAGTGATACATTTGAAGCTGAACGATTTTGTGTAACAAAACCCGAATCGGATCCAACAGTGGTTGTACTGATGTGTTCGTTAACATAGTTAACTGTAAGATCAGAGCGTTGGTTTATGTGGTATATTACGGCAAGATCCAAATCCCGCTTAACATATAAACTATCCTGAAAGCGCTGAGAGAATGCCAGTCTTGCGGAAAAAGGCTTATTAAAAATATAAGGCTCGGTATAAGAAAGATCGATGGAATTAACGCCAAGCGTTGGGCGGGACCAGTAAAAACTGGCAAGCCGGCCCAGTCCGCCCAGATTGATCAGTTCAAGTGAAATATCTCCAACAACACCTTGGCGATCTGCCTCCTGTTTGTATGAAGCGATAGCATCAAAGCGAATATCTTGTTTTGCTTCAGTATATAATCGCAGGCCATTATTATATATATCGGCACGCTCTTCAACATTAAGCAGGGTGTTGGATCTTAATTCATTGATCATGTCCCGGACTTGTGAATAGTTAAAAACCCCGGACTCGGGCAGGGTGATATAGCGCGAAAGCAGAGAAATTTCACGGGGCGAATAATCGCCAAATACGACCGTGTCGATCGTGGTTTTAATGCCTTTATCGATCCGGTAGTGAAAATATTCATTCTCACCGGTTTTTACATAAGCATCCAAGGTGGCCTCAATATATGGGTAACCCACATCGCCTAGGGAAACAACATAATTGTTGAGCGAAGCTTCAAGGACTTTTTCATCATTTACAGAAATAGTATCGCTTTCGATCACGCAATAATATCCGGGATCGGCATAAAGCGTGCTCCAGAAAGAGGCAAGAAGAACGATAAGCAATATGTTAAGGCGTGTCTTCATTAAAAATATGCCTTTACTTCAATATTTGCTGTGATAATACCTCGCTGTTCCGCCCGTTTGCGATATTGAAAAAATCCACCGGCGGAAATAAATTGATTGATCCGTTTTTCATAACGTAAGGCACCGGCCCATGTCCATCCAACAGGCAGACCGTTCGCCGTTTCGTAAGGCAAAGTCCCGGTGTGGTCACTGATCACTCTGTCTATGCTTGCTGTAAAGAAAAAGCGTTCTCCGGCAACACGATACCAGATCCAGTCGCTTTTAAATTCCAGCCAATGAGTTAAAAAATTTCCGTTATAGTCTGTTTCAATATGCTCGTATTTGCTCTCGATACTTGCCCTCAATTTTTTTGAGAACAAATATTCACATTCGAAACCAACTCCATGGCTGAGGGTTTGAACGCGATAAGTGTTAATGGGCAATCGCTGTTGTTCTCTTGAATTGTATTTGTAATAAATATCCAAAATATATTTTTCGG
>CAZSGO010000266.1:0-2716 GCA_964606395.1 uncultured bacterium | reverse complement strand
CATAATCCAATAATGAATGAGCGGAAGTCTGATCGGTGACGATATCGGGAATGATATCGCGTTTAACCATTTCGGGTACGACCTCCGCGCAATTGCCGACCAAGGCGATGGACAGGGGCTTCTTGGCTTTGACCGCTACCTGCATAAGCTCAATAGCTTCGTCCAAAGACTCGGTATACTTCATACAGTAACCTTCATCCACACGGCGCTTGGCCCGCACGGGATCGACCTCGACATTGATGACGACACCATTGTTCATGGTCACCGACAAAGGTTGTGCCCCGCTCATACCGCCGAGTCCGCCTGTCAATACCCATTTACCTCTCAGATCAGAACCGTAATGTTGTTCTGCCAAAGCTGCGAGTGTTTGATAAGTTCCCTGTAAAATTCCCTGCGTTCCGATATATATCCATGAACCGGCCGTCATCTGGCCATACATGGTGAGCCCCATTTTATCGTAGCGGTCAAAATTATCCTGCGTGGACCATTTGGGGACGATATTGCTGTTAGCAATGAGGACGCGGGGAGAATAAGAATGAGTTTGAACCACGCCCACCGGTTTCCCGGATTGCATTAACAGCGTCTCGTCCTCTTTGAGGTTTAGAAGCGCATCGACGGTCTGGCGATAAGCTTTCCAGTTGCGGGCTGCGCGACCGGAACCACCGTAGACGATCAATTCTTCGGGAATAAGACAGTTCTCGGGATCGAGATTGTTTTTCAGCATGCGAAGTGCCGCTTCAATTTCCCATGTTTTACATTCGAGTTTGTTTCCGCGATTTGCTTTTATTGGTCCCTCCGGACGGAATTCCGGATACATGGGTCTTAGGCTCATAGTTCAATTCCTTCTTTTTCTACGACTCGCAGGATGTCTTCACTGCGTATCAGTTCAGCCATTTTTTCAATATCAATGTACATAATACGGTCTTCTTCCCAGTGGGCGATATGCTTACGGATGAATGTCCAGGCTGCTTTGGTGCCCTTACCGGGATCAAGTGGTTGCTGAAAATCTATACCTTGGGTGGCAGCCAGCATTTCTATAGCGAGAACATTAACAACATTCTTTAAGATCATACGCGCATGTTCAGCCGAAATGGAGCCCATGCTCACGTGATCTTCCTGACCGGCCGAGGTCGGAATAGAATCCACGGAAGCCGGGTGAGCCAATACTTTATTTTCCGAAACCAGTGCCGCGGCAGTGTATTGCGCGATCATGTAACCGGAATTCAGTCCGTTGCCTTCGGCGAGAAAGGGCGGCAATCCCGAAACGTGCGGATTGACCAATCTGTCTACCGTCCGTTCCGAGATATTTGCGATTTCGGACAGAACGATCCCGAGGAAATCTAGAGCAAAAGCTAAGGGTTCACCGTGGAAGTTTCCTCCGGAGATCACATCTTTATCTTCAGCAAAAATTAAGGGATTATCTGTCGCGGAGTTTATTTCGGTCTCGAAGACTGTTTTTATATAGTTCAATGTATCATGAACAGCGCCGTAAACCTGGGGCATACAACGCAGAGTATAAGCATCCTGGACTTTGTCGCAATGTTCATGAGAGGCCATGATAGCGGAATCGGCCACCAGATTTCGGATATTTTTTGCAATGAGAGATTGACCGGCATGCGGACGAGCGGCATGAATGCGGGCATCCATGGCCCGGGCTGTGCCCTTTAATGCTTCGAGACTCATCGCGCCGGCGATCTGGGCATGCTTGATCAGAATGTAGGCATCATGTAGGGTCAGACAACCGTGCGCTGCCATAACTTGTGTGCCGTTGATGAGCGCGAGTCCTTCTTTGGCCTGTAATTGCAAAGCCTCTATGTGATGAGCTTTTAGAACAGTGATCGCATCTATGCGTTTACCGTCAACAAGACATTCACCTTGTCCGGTAAGAATGAGCGCCAGGTGCGATAGGGGAGAAAGGTCCCCGCTGGCACCTACGGATCCTTTAGATGGGATATAGGGATAAACATCTTTATTCAGCAGATCAAGCAAGGTTTGGATAAGTTTAACCCGTACGCCGGAGAATCCTTTTGCCAAGGCATTGGCGCGTAAAAGGATCATGGCACGGACCGTATCTTTTTCCAGAGGTTCCCCCACATTGGCAGCATGTGAGCGAATAAGGTTTTCCTGCAGTTGAATGGCCTTTTCGGGTGGGATATAATGAGAAGAGAGTTCACCCACTCCGGTAGTAATGCCATAGACCACCGCTTTTTGTTCCAACAATTCCTGAACGTAATCCCGGGAAGCTTTTATGCCGGGCAAAGCATTTTCCGACAGTTCAACACGAACGCCTTCACGGGCAACACGAACGACATCATCCAAGGTCAACGAAGATCCATCGATCTGCAACATGCAGTCTCCTTACATACAATATTTAAGATTACTTATGCGAATATAGGGTATTGTGTGAAAATTATCAACCTCAGTATTTTTGCATAAAAAGCAGAGATGATCACGTTGGGTTTCCAATTAAAATGAATTTGATATTTAAAGCGAATAATATCCTCAAAATTTTGACCGAGAGGTATATAATTGTCAAATTATCCCTAATAATACAAAAAAAGTTAAACTTATTTTAATCAGTGTTTATGAGGAAAATTAACTAAACCTTAAGTATATCTTAACTAATAATTAAATAAATCTTGACACAATATTCATTTATCGCTATATTGCGTTCGAACAATAAAAGGAGTTGAAATGAACACAGCAATTAAATCAA
>CAZSGO010000265.1:0-2721 GCA_964606395.1 uncultured bacterium | reverse complement strand
GACCCATCGACCTCTTCTCGACCCATCGACCTCTTCTCGACTCATCGACTTTCAACACTTCAACTCTTCTTCTTTGTCTTTCTTTTACTTACCGAAGGCTTTGTATTCTTGATGATCTCCATACAAGCGGCTGCATCAAGTTTCTCGTGATCAGTACCCTTAGGCATCTTGAAATTCTTGCCATCGTATTTGATATAGGGCCCATATCGACCATTCAAGACCTGGATCTTTTCTTTTTCAAAATTATGAATAACCCGTTTACGTGCCGTTTCACGACCTTCTTCGATCAACTCGATGGCACGTTCCGGACCTATCTCGGCCGGTGTTTCGGTTTTAGATAAAGCATAGAATTTGCTTTTGTGCTTTACATAGGGACCAAAACGGCCAAATGCAACCACCATGGGTTCATCTTCGTACGTTCCAACTGTTTTGGGAAAAGACAATAAGCTGAGGGCAGCTTTCAGGTCTATCGTGTCCAAACGTTGATCATCTTGCAGACTGGCAAAACGTGGTTTCTCTTCACTTTTTGTTTCGCCCATTTGGACCATGGGGCCAAAACGTCCGATCTTTACATAAACATTTAGCCCTGTTTCAGGGTCAACACCCAATAAGCGTTCGCCTTTAAATACGTCGCTCTTTTCTTTAGTCTCTTCTATCTTGGCATGAAAAGGGGTATAGAATTCTTTGATCATGGCATGCCATTCGATCTTTCCTTCTGCGATCTCATCAAAATCCTGTTCGATATGCGCCGTAAAATTATAATTGATTATATCATCAAAGAAATTCACCAAGAATTTGTTAACGACCCGTCCAATATCTGTCGGAAAAAGTTTGGCTTTAACGGCATTGGCTTTTTCTTTTTTGACTTTGCGGCTGATGTTACCATTAACAAGGGTAAACTGACGATAATCACGGTCCTTGCCTTCCCGATTCTCTTTTACAACATAGTCTCTTTTTTGAACCGTGGAAATGGTCGGCGCATATGTGGACGGTCGGCCGATGCCCAATTCTTCCATTTTCTTAACCAACATCGGTTCGGAATATCGTGCTGGTGGCTGGGTGAATTTTTCCGTTGCATCCATTTCATTTAAAATTAAGGCTTCGCCTACTTTCATCGGAGGCAGAAGTTTGGATTCGTCATCACCGTTCTTATAGACTGCCAGAAAGCCCGGAAAGGTCACAACCTCACCTTTGGCTTCAAGTTTTTCACTGTTCTTATCGTTTGTGATCTGAACGGTTGTTCTTTCGATCTTTGCATCTGACATCTGCGATGCCATCGTGCGTTGCCAGATCAATTTATATAAGCTCTTTAAATTTTTATTTTCTCCGGCTTCAAGGATCTTCATGTCTGTGGGACGTATCGCTTCATGCGCCTCTTGAGCGCCTTTTGCTTTTGTTTTGAACTTACGGGGATGCGAATAAGATCCGTCGAACATCTCAACGATCTGACCTTTGATCATACCTAATGCCATATCGGAAAGATTCAATGAATCGGTTCGCATATACGTAATGTTACCGGCTTCATAAAGTTTTTGAGCCAACATCATGGTCTGCGATACGGAGAAACGTAATTTGCTCCCCGCTTCTTGCTGCAAGGTTGATGTGGTAAAAGGTGCCGGTGCGCCTTTCTTGGCATTTTTCTTTTCGATACCCGAAATTTGAAAATTTGCTGCAATGCAGGACTGAAGAAATTTTTCGACATCTTCTTCTTTTTTATAACGTTTTGATAATTCGGCATTTAGTTCCGAACCGTCGGGAAGAGTAAATATGGCCGTAACTTTAAAAGCAGATTGCGATTCAAAGGCTTCGATCTCTTCTTCGCGTTCAACGATCAGTCGGACCGCAACGGATTGCACGCGACCGGCAGATAGGGATGGTTTGATCTTTTTCCATAAAAGGGGTGACAGTTCAAACCCGACCAGACGATCGAGGACCCTTCTTGCCTGCTGAGCGTTCACAAGTTCAATATTGATCTTTTCGGGATGATCAAGTGCTTCTTGAACCGCATTTTTGGTGATCTCGTGGAAAGCAATTCTGTTGACTTGAGATGCATCGAGTTTTAAAAGCTCGGTCAAATGCCATGCGATCGCCTCTCCTTCACGATCAGGGTCTGTCGCGATAAAGACATTCTCGGCTTCTGTGACCGCTTTCTTTAAATTCATGATCACATCTTTTTTACCGGGAAGCGAAATATATTTCGGTTCGAAATTATTTTGCGTATCGATCCCTAATTCTTTACTGGGAAGATCACGAATATGCCCAACGGTTGCCAGAATATGGTAATCGTCGCCAAGGTATTTCTTGATCGTCTTTGCTTTCGATGGTGATTCAACTATGATGCAATTGCGGGCCATGGGCTTCCTTCCAGAAATTTTTGCAAATATATGTATAATTTACCCTAAAATCCAAATTTATAAGAAAAACAGTGATTTGAAGCACAAAATAAATGGGTTTTGGGGTTAAAAAGACCTGCCAGCTCGACTTGCCATTAGGAAAGGTGCTGGCTGGTCGAAAGAAAATGTATTTCTTCTTCGACCATCCGGCAGTCCGTCACCTGACGGATCCAGCCGCTCCATAGGAGCCCCATTGGGGGAAGGTCTTTCATTCTTTACCGATTACCGATTACACATCACGATTTATTGATTTGCATTTGAATCAATTTTATCTCAAATTTACAAATGCGCAGAAGGGAAGAAAAAACAAAGAATTTTTCTAAGCAAT
>CAZSGO010000264.1:0-2766 GCA_964606395.1 uncultured bacterium | reverse complement strand
TGCTTATAAATCTTTCCGGACGTGGTGATAAAGATATAGATTTTGTTGTTGAGAAATATGGCGCGGAATACGGTGTGATCGATTAAATTATAATTAGTACAATAACATGGATGTATAACAAAAGCAGCATATGCTGCTTTTGTTATTTGGATGCAATAATATAATTCAATATAAATTGTTGAATTCTAAATTAAAATAAATTATTATATAAGTACCTGCAGTCAGGGGATAGTCTCAGGTATACACAATACGGTAATAATTAAAGCTTCATTTCAGTCGAAATGTAATAATTCAATTTATGAAAAAATTGAATTCATGGGAAATTGCAAACTAATAAAATGGGGAAGTATCATGAAAAAGCATCTCTCTCTCATGCTGATCCTGATCATTGGAACCTGTCTAATGGCACAAACGCCCGTACAGCCATCCGGGGCGGGAACAGAAGGTGATCCTTATCAAGTTGTAACGCTAAGTAATCTGCTGTGGGTCGCTTCAGCCAGTGGTTATGCGCTTCAACAAAACGACATCGACGCATCTGCAACATCAACCTGGTATCCAGACGGTGAAGGAGGTTATTATGGTTGGCCACTGACAACCTATAGTGGAAATTACTACGGTCAGGGATATGAAATTAGTGGTTTGTATATTAACAGAGAAGGCTCAAACGGCGTGGGTCTTTTTGGCACGGCTACCGGACCTTTTGGCTCTACCTATGAAATTTCAGGTGTCAGATTAACAAATGCTAACATTTCGGGGAATCAAGATGTTGGTGGCATTGTAGGCATTTCAACGAAATACAATATTAGCAAATGTTATACAGATGGTTCGATAAATGGCGTTTCAAATGTTGGTGGAATAGCGGGCAGATATAATGCGGAATTTACTATTTCTATTACGATGAGTGAATGTTACAGCTCAGCTTCAATATCCGGGATTTCCCCTCTTGGCGGCTTGATAGGGGTTACAACAGGTGCGACAAGTGGAACTGCAAACGTCAATAATTGTTATGCTGATGGTTCTGTTACAGCCGTGAATTCATCATCGGTTGGTGGGTTTATTGGATCAATAGTAAAATCAGCACTTGTTTTTTGTTATTCCAGGGGTGAAGTACCAACCGGTTATGGGTTCATAGGCAATACTGATGCAACGGGTGAAGGTGGAAGTACCGTAGATTTTAGTTATTGGGATTATGAGACCTCAGGACAATTTATGTCTGCTGATGGAGATATGCGTTCAACGTCACAAATGACAACTCAGTCAAATTATTTGCCTTGGGATTTTACAGACACATGGTCAATTGATGGTTCAATAAATAGTGGCTATCCTTATTTGCAGACAAATCTCCCGGAAGATGCCCTCCCCATTACCCTAACTGAATTTTCCGCTGCGGTAAACAATGGAACGGTAGTTCTTTCCTGGAATACAGCCTCGGAAACAGATAATGCATGTTTTTTGCTCTATCGTAACGGTAATGTTATTGCGCGTATCGAAGCTGCCGGCACCAGTAGTGAACCTCATGATTATGCCTACACGGATACTCAAGTGATCCCCGGTAATAGCTATACCTATGTTTTAGCTGACCTCAGTTATGCCAACGATGAAGTAGTCCATGAAGATCATGCACTAACCGTGACGATAGAGGAAAGCAGTAGCGTTCAGGAATTTGCTTTAGAAGCAAATTATCCCAATCCTTTCAATCCAATCACGGAGATACCTTATACCTTATCTTCACATGAAAAAGTAGAACTGAATATTTATGACATCAAGGGTATGCTTGTTCGAACACTGGTTGACGGGGATCAAGCGGCGGGATATCACAAGTCAGTTTGGGATGGAAAGAACAACAGGGGCGAAAGTGTTAATTCCGGACTATACATCGCAAAGATCATAGCCGGTGATTTTATCGCTACGCAAAAAATGCTGCTTGTTAAATAATGTTTATAAGATAATAAAAAAGCCTCCATTGGGAGGCTTTTTTTTATTATGTCAATTATTTAGAAAAATACTTATCGATCAATGCGCCGAGATTGCTCTCCTGTATGGGTTTGGAGATATAATCGTTACATCCGGATTCAAGTATTTTATTTTGATCATCACTCAAGGCATACGCTGTTTGAGCAAAAATAATAACATCCCGGTTAAAAGCCCGAATGGCCTTTGTTGCATCATAACCACCCATGATCGGCATTTTTACATCCATCAGAATTAGGTCTACATCCTTATGTTTTTTGCAGAGCTCAACGCATTCTGCTCCATTACGAGCATGTATTATGGTTCTGCAAAATGGCTGCATTAAGATATTAAGATATAAAAAAGAAGGCTCGTCATCTTCAGCAATAATAACTTTTAAATTGTGTTTAGATAGATTGAAAGGTTTATCGGGTTCTTTTTCATCAGAACTAAAACTTTGAGCATCTCCATTATTAAATTTTATAAATGGGATTGAAAAATAAAAACGAGATCCTGAATTAACTTTTGATCTAAGTTCAAGCGTTCCACCCAACATCTCAACGAATGCTTTTGAAATGGACAAGCCCAGACCCGCGCCTTCATAAGGTTTTGTCATACTGCTATCGGCCTGAATAAAGCGATCAAAGATCTGTTTTTGTTTATTTTCGGGAATACCGATACCGGTATCTTCAACATAAAACATTAACACGTCTTCGTATTGTTCATAGCCAAACTTAATGTGACCATGATGCGTAAATTTAATTGCATTTTTCAAGAGATTTATCATGATCGCTTCCAATTTATTTTTATCGGAAA
>CAZSGO010000263.1:0-2766 GCA_964606395.1 uncultured bacterium | reverse complement strand
ACCCGGTTCGCTAAAACCGCCGGCTACAAAAGCTTTCATCCCAAAACCTTCAGCAAAAGCAAATGTTGCAAGACATATTGCCAACAGAACAATAACGATACGTTTCATTTTTAACTCCTCTATTTTTACCTTATTTGTTAACTACGTTAAAGTTAATATAGTGCTCATTTTTTCTAATGTCAATTTATTTTAATTTAATCAGAAAAATAAATGTATTAACAAACTAACTATTAAACTTTATAATTTTAGGGCGATCCCGAGGCGTAAACCCAACTCAAAATTCACTGTTCGCAAGAAGGATAATCCTGTGACATTCATAATATCGGGACTATATGCCACCATTTGGTAAAATTTCAGATCAAAAATAAGAAAGTTTATTCCTTGAGCTAAACCAATACCGTATGAAAGATGATTATTCCAATTAAGATCACCATCAATAAAGCCAAAAGAATGAACCCCAAAACGTATACTTTCTTCAAAATATATACTGAATTTTGGGCGAGCTTTATTTCTTCCGGTTAGATTTTGCTGGAATACCAGACTAACGGCATAACGAGTTGCGGTTGTATCGTTGGCATTAAAATTAGCCAAACTTGTATCGGGAGTTCCTACGTAATCAAATGATGCGTAATCGTATGAAATACCCCAGGAATTAGGACTTTTTGATTGTTTACCATTCCAGCCATAGGGGTGTAACATGATGCCTGCTTCCCAAGTATACATATTATCAAACAAGATACCTGAACCTACACCGCCCAAGTTGCCATTCCACCCCAGTTGTCCGGTTACGCCAAGAGGCTCAACCATTCCATATGAACCGTATAATTTAAATTTCCATGAATTAACGTTATTCTGTTTTACTCCCGGTTTAACAGGCTTGACTCCTGTTTCTTCTGCAGATTGAAGAAGTGAGTCATCTTGTTTATTTTGATTTTGCAAATAAAGATTGACATATTCGGCAACTTCTTCAACGGTTTTGAACCTTGCTTCTTCTTCAGCGGGAATATCAATATTATAACGTGATTCCAACTGTTTGATCACATCGCTGAGGTCAGCAGTTGGAATTACCTTATCATCTGTTTTAATAATCTCAATATCGGTTGAATTTAAAAAAGTGCCATAAAATTCTTTAAAAAATTCCGTCCTAGACTTTGAATTTTGCGCAAAAGACGAAACGCAAAGCAATAGAGAAATTATTACAGTTAATATTTTTAAACGCATTATCATCTCCTACAATTTTAATGTCATTGACTATTCTGACAATATTGATATAAGCTAACAAACTCAAACTATGATGTCAATGCATTTATATAAGCTTATAACGTACTCATAAATTCAGAGGCCGTAAGTTTTTCGCAGCCATATATCATTTCTTTCAATGCAGAAATGTCATATCTGTCTCCACACAATGCTTCAACTTTTGCATCCAGATCTGCCTCTGTCATCGGCTCACGAGGATCACCCTTAGGGTATTCCAAATACAAAGCATGTTCGGTTCCATCATTTAGCTTTATTGTAACCTGTGACGGTTGTTTTGCCGGAAACATTTTTTCAAATTCTTCAGATGCTTCACCTTTGATCTTATCAATAACCTCCCAAATTCGGGGATCCTGGATACTATCGTCATCAAAACTCTTTGTCGTTACTTTTCTGTCAACCAAGGCGCAAGCAATACAATAAGGTAAACTATGGTCGGCGGTTTCCCTTGATTTTGGACGATATTTATGCGGATCAAAAAGGATATCGCAAGCTCGGGCTATTGTTTTAATGGTAACCGTATCAATATCTTTATAGTTAATATCGTTTTCGCTCATGATCTTGATCGTGGCGGAAATATGAGTATGTGTTAATGCTTCGGTCGGGAATGCTTTCATGGAACACTCAAGGATCTTGAAAGATTTGCCAAGGTTTCCAACTAGGGCATCAACATCCCAGTCAGGACCGAACACATCCATTAAACCTTCTTTACCTTCAAATATCGCTTCGGTGCCGGTAAAGCCTTTTTCAGCCATTAATGCCGCTAAAACTCCCGACTGGGTCGACATTGGGTCGACCGTATTTTTCATCATGGTCAATTTTCCTGCCGTAGGACATCCAATGGTATGATTATGGCATGCACTGATACCAATAGCGTTAACCATTTGATCAACATTTAATCCCAGTACTTTTCCGGCAACGATAGGGGATACAAATTGTGTCAATGTCGCATGATGCCATTTTCGTTCGCGTACACCGGGTTTAGCAAATTCACATATGCGTTGTTCAAATTCATAGGCAAGGACTATTGCAACGATCACATCTTTCATAGATGCCCCTACTCTTTCGGCCATAGCAAGCGCAGCAGGGATAATATCGGATGGATGAGATGGATCCTCTTTCCAATAAATATCGTTGTAATCAAGAGCCCGGATCATCAGAGCATTTAAGAAACTGGCTTGCACGGCCGGCATCTTAAGTTTGTAGCCAAATACTGTAGCTTCTTCTTTACCGCCCATTTCGGTATAAATATCTTTAATAATATTTACATCGCGGGTATGCATAGAACCAAGAGCGCACCCGATCGAATCGAAAAGATAGCGTTTTACTTCCTGAATAACGTTTTCAGGCAGGTCTTCGTAACGTAAATTTACCGCATATTCAGCGATTTGACGACTAATGGTTTGTTCCACTATGATGCTCCTTTTTACTTAGTATTGTAACAGTGAAAATTTAACCGATATTTTTCTTAATTTCCAATATATTTTCGGAAGGTTTTACATTTTTTGG
>CAZSGO010000262.1:0-2778 GCA_964606395.1 uncultured bacterium | reverse complement strand
ATAATCCGCCTAAATCCTGCTCCACCGGGACATTCGTGACACGATCCCACTGATTTATGCGCATGAAGGTGTAGTTGAGGCCCAGATCGATCTTGATATGATCAGAGATATTGATCAGTACACCGGCCGGTAGGATGAGACCGCCCAGGAGTTTGGTACCCAGCCGTGTAAAATAGTGTTCCGGTATCGATATCCAGGGGTACCAAAAGGTAATGTCATTGATCTCGTGTACATCTACATTCAATATAGATAGATCAATGCCAATACCAACATAAGGGGAGAGGTCCTTTTTTGGCATAAAATAATAGCGACCTTCAGTGCTGATGCTTGATAGGTAATTTTTGACGACGGTGATATGCCGGAGATTGTTTTCACTGGGATAGCCGGGAAAATCTGTGGAGTAAGTATAACTGTTGCCTTCCCGTGCTGTACGATATTGGAGCTGCAATCCGATATGATCGCCGATCAGCAACTGGATGCCGGCCTGGAAGGTTTTGCCGCTTTCATCGAAATAATAATGTCCGAGGTGGTTTTCGAGATAATATGGAGCGACATAACCGGGTCGCCATGCAGGTCTATAATATTCCTGCGGGGCGGTCCTGAAGTCGTTCGCGCCGACGAAAAAGCCGAGTGTGAGATCAGCGGCTGAAAGGGACGATGCAAAAAGACATAGAATAAGCAAAAGAGTTTTGCGTGCCGTGCTCATGTTTAATCCTTTGTAGTAAAATAATTTAGTAAATAGTTGAGTTGAAACAAATGTAAAATAACACCCGGGGCCAATGGAGCCGATCCCGGATAAGCTTGCCACCGGCAAACTTTCCGGCGAGATGCATCAGTACAGGCGGGATGACATCATTCTGGCTTCTGGCTTCTGGCTTCTGGCGGACGCAGCAGATCAACAAAAACTCCCATATCCCCATCCTATCCTTTGGGACGAGGACAGGTCAATGATCAATTCTAACTGCTAATTCTGTGATGTAAATCACACTTGATAATATCAATTAGATGTTGGATCGATTATTTATTATTTTTACCGATAAATGATTATTGTTAGGATAAAAAATGAATTATCTAAGCAAGAATGATAAGCTTCTCAGTCTGATCTATTTTATCAGAGAAAAATATGTCATGGTGGATAGAGACCTTGCTGAGATATATCAAGTGGAGACGAGAGTTCTCAATCAAGCCGTGCAAAGGAATCGACTGCGTTTTCCGGAAACATTTTGTTTCAAAATGAGTGATAAGGAATTTTCAAATTGGAAATCACAAATTGTGATATCCAATTCCGTAAAGATGTCACTTAGAAAAAATCCTTTTGTGTTTACCGAGCAGGGAGTTGCAATGCTTTCTGCAGTCTTGAGAAGTGAGACAGCAATTAGAGCCAGCATTCAGATCATGGATGCATTTGTAAAAATGCAGCATTTTGTTCAGTCAAACGCCACTGTTTTCAAGCGCTTGGATTTTCTTGAATTAAGACAATTATCAGCAGATATGAAGATCGATTCAGTATTAAAGGAAATTCATAATAAAACCGAACCAATTGAACAAGGTATTTTCTTTGAGGGTCATATCTTTGATGCATATATATTCGTATCAGATTTAATGAGATCGGCCGAAAAATCCATAGATTTGATAGATAATTTTGTTGATGAACGAGTATTAAGCTTACTAAGCAAGCGAAAAATAGGCGTTTCGGCTACCATCTATACAAAAAATATAACAAAACAAATCGAAAATGATCTGAAATTATATCATGAACAATTTCATCATTTACCTGTTCGAATTAATCTCAGTTTAAGTTTTCACGACCGCTTTCTTTTAATTGATAAAGAAAAACTATATCATATTGGTGCTTCGATCAAAGATCTTGGTAAAAAGTGTTTCGCATTTTCTAAAATGAATAATAATATCCGAAATATGATTATAGAAGAACTGAATAATACCGGTAATTAGAAGATGGACAGTTATACAACCCCACGGATAAATCAAGCAATAAAAAAAATCCGGAATGACATGTTTGTTTTTGTATTATATTAAATGGAACATATGTTATCTCGGGCGTTAGAATCCATTAAACAAAGGAGTTTACCATGAAACGCAAAGGATCTGCCGTATGGCAGGGAGGATTAAAAGACGGAAAGGGCGTCGTCTCAACCGAGAGCGGTGTACTTAACAATACAAACTATTCATTTCATACGCGATTTGAGGATGGTGCCGGGACGAATCCGGAGGAATTGATCGCGGCGGCGCATGCGGGCTGTTTTTCCATGGCACTCAGCGCCGAACTGGAAAAAGCGGGCTATAAGGCCGAAAAGATCGAGACGGAAGCCGTACTGGATTTCGTCAAGAAGGAAGAGGGCTTTACCGTGACAAGAATACTTTTAGATACCAAAGCCACGGTGCCGGAGATCAAACAACGCGATTTTGAGCAGATCGCGGGGAATGCGAAGGTGGGTTGCCCGATCTCAAGGTTGCTGAAAGCGGATATTGTGCTGGATGCGAAATTGGTTTAAGAAACGATAAACTATAAACGATGAACGATAAATGCATAAGACGTAAAAAGTAAACTGTCATCCTGAGCCCCGATGCTTCGGGGTCGAAGGATCTATTCATGAGACGGGAATGAAGACGAAGACATCCACAGATTGAACCGATTTTCGCCGATTAAGAATATTAATTGGTATTGATCTGTGGTTATGAGTGTAATCTGTGATTGATTTATAATATTCGGGGCGTCTCTTTTTAATATATCATTAACTTCTTCAACCCCGACGGGGT
>CAZSGO010000261.1:0-2782 GCA_964606395.1 uncultured bacterium | reverse complement strand
TTTTCAAGGATATCGGCCTATACCGTCTGATCGCAGTTCCTGTTGTATTCGTGATCTTTTTCTTGCTATCGATCAGCGATCGCTCCATAAATGAGAAAAATATTAAAACGGGCGCCACTTTAAGACAAACAAGTACCTTGTACACGACAGAATATGCTCGCGATATGATAACCGATAAGTATTGTTCAATAGCACTATCCAGTGCTGATGCGGGAAGTCCTGTTATGATATTGGAAAGTCCGGATGCCTATGGGATCAAGGTTCAGCTTGAGGACGGACGGACAGGCTGGGTGAAAAGAGAAAACCTTGAACCTGTCAAAGAAACCTATGTCCGTCATAAACGCCCAAGCAATAATCGGCATATTTCAAAAACAAGAAGTATCGGTGAACGTGATGTGGTCTATGAAGTGAATAAAAAGACAAAGGTAACGCGACTTGAGGAATATAATGATGGCTCGCATGACTGGACAAAAGTGCGGACAAAGAACGGCACTGAAGGCTGGATCATGTCAAGCTACCTTTACCAATATGATATATCCAATTATCGCTGGATCGACAGAAAAGAGTGGCGCTACCCATTGAAAAAATTCGAAAACAAATGGACCGGCAAAAAGATCAACACATTTTCTTCAAAGTTTAAAGAAGCTGATGCCATTGATGTTACCGACACATCAAAGATCTATTATTTTGGTAATATCACTCTGCTTGATAAAAAATTAAAAAGAGCAAGATATGGCTTGAAACTGGAAGTCAGGGATGACAAGATCTCCCATATCGAGACCCTGGCTTATGAAAGAGATTATTCAGCTTATCTCCCCTTATCATCGATCCTGCAAATTAATTTCTTTTCAAATCAGATAGGTAATTACAGACATGCTTTTGAGGGAAAAGAGATTCCCTTACGAGAGGAGACTCCAATTAAGCCGAAAATACTCCTGACAATAGTTAGTATTCTGGCATTTATCTTAATAATTCTGATATTGTATTCAATTCTTGAGTTTCCATACCATTTTATCAATAAATATACGTTTCATAAAAGCAAAGATATCCAACTGCCAAACGCAAGAATATATTGGATCGCTGTCATTGGTACCATACTCCTGGCATATCCCTGGTATGTTTTTATCGTTACAAATATTCAACCTTACTTGGGAGGATTCTGGATCACGTCGCTATTTTGTCTGGGGATGATGCTTGGCAACATCAGGCAATGGAAGCATGACCTTGATTATAACCGTTGCAACGCCGAAGGTTGTCGCCAATGGACAGGAAGCGATAACGGGACGGATTTTTTAGGCGGCCATACAACTGAACAAACCATTAAATATAGCGATGGAACCAAAGAACATAATACACAAACTGTCCGTCATTATATCGACCATCGTTTGTGTACAAATTGCGGTCATAAATGGAAGATCAAACGAACAGTGGTTATCGGTAAATTAAAATAGCTTATGTTCAAAAACAGCCTTTTTAACTAAAAGAATACAAACTTTCCCGCACCAGCCACATCTTAGTACACATGAACCGTAAAACCCGCTTAGATAAAGGCTCTCCACTGTACTCTTAATCCGTTGGTTCGTCCCGATGGATCGGGATGATGGCGTACCAACCGCTCCTCATTATTGGGGAGCTTTTTTATTTGCTTGAGTTTTATGAAAAATAACCTGTGGCATTTCAAAATGCGATTGGGAGAGGGGGTGAAGAGGAGAAGAGGAGCGGAATATCGAATAATGAACAAGAATCAACGATATGTGAAGTCTTCAAATATCACATATCAGCGTTCCTTGTTCAGAGATCAAATCAAGAATCAGAAATCTTCAATCATCAATCTGCAATCGTCCTGTCCCTGATGGCGTACTCTCACTCCCCTTTTTAGGGAGTTTTTTTGTGTAAAAAAAGGGACGGTCGCGACCGTCCCCTACAAGTTCATTTTAATGTTTCCATACCGGTCATGGATTACCGGTTATAGATTACTTCATAAATACCATCTTCTTGGTGTCTATGAAGTCTCCTGCTTGCAGCCTATAGAAGTAAATCCCTGAACTGACATGTGAAGCATCCCAGTTAACAGAATGATATCCTACCTGCATAGATTCGTTTATGAGTGTTGCAACTTTTCTTCCGTTTATGTCAAATATTGAAAGATATACATCGCTGTCTTCTGACAACTGATAGCTGATCGCTGTTCTTGGATTGAATGGATTAGGATAGTTTTGCAGCAATGCGTATTCTGTTGGAATACTGTTATTCACAGCTGTTTCGAGTGTCATAAAGCTTAGTACGGAACCATAACCGATGCCCGTACAATTTATGGCATATGCGCGAACGTAGTAGATCTGACCCGAAATAAGATCGGCGATTTCCGAAGAAAAGGTTCCCGTTGAATCGAGGGGACCTTCTTCGGTTCTGTTATCGCTGGTGTCGGGTTCTCCGGTTGTGTTCCAGCAAACACCATGCTGTATGGGATAGGGTATGCCAAGGTCGCTCACACTGCAATGGACCGATACAGAATTTACGGTAATCGTATTTACGCTATCGGTTGCAACGACAGGCTCCTGCAGTCCCATTTGCCAGTAAAACGAGGGATAACCGTCGTTGTATTCCTCGTTCAGCATCCAGATGCAGTCGAAATCCCATCCGGCTGATGTAAAATTTGATAGAGTTTTCATGACGGTGGTTGTGACCCCTGTGGCTTCTCCCGCACTGCCGGCTTGCTGGCTGGTCTCGAAGTCCCAGAAATTGCCCGACATGCTGTAAGCGCCGTTCGTATCCACAAGAG
>CAZSGO010000260.1:0-2786 GCA_964606395.1 uncultured bacterium | reverse complement strand
AGATGGTCATGGTCTATAGAACAGGAAAATGAACGGATTGAGATCGGGTCGGAGAATTTATTCGTACATCCTTCCGCAATCCGCTTGTTGGTCCACGCTGATCCGCCGGATCGTGATATTGCAATGATCACAACAGTTCTATCACCACTTGAACGCATAAAAATATTCAGTGATGACGAATGGAAGATCGCATTTCCGGATGAAAAGCCGGACCTGTTGATCCAAACCTGGCATCCGGTGAACGAAGCAAAAATATATCAGGATATCCCTTCGATACTGCTGTATAGAGATGCGAAAAACAGCTATCAAAGCGATGGAGAATTATTAACCCTTGGATTACAACCTTATTTGAATTTTAATTCCGATCCCGTTACGAATGCAAGGTTCTGGAGATCACTGCCGCCAATACAGGTAGCAAATTATATGGGTGAGGGGTCTGTTATCATGGAAACGGGACAGGGAAGACCGGTTATTCTGGAAAATGCGAAAGACCACAGTTTGCTTATTGCAGCATCCGGACTATGGCGCTGGAATCTTGCAGGGTTCGAAAAGGATTGGGATGGTATTTACAGGCACCTGATCATCGGCATGATAAATGATCAAGTCCGACGAGCGGGAAAAAGCTATATAGCTCTGGATGAAAAGAACTATACGGGAATTGCATATCAGCCCTTTAATATTGGAATTGAACGTTATAATCCAGAATTGCTTGATCAGGATGAAACGAGTGTGAGAGTCAGTTTATTGGACAGCAACTTCCAGGAAATGTATCTTAAAGACCTGGCTTTACCTTCTGAAAACGTCACTTCTTTTTCCCTGAAGGAAGCCGGGACATATTTTGTTCAAGCTGAAATGTTTACACATGGTATGCTTCTGGAAAGCGATACCGCCATGATCCGGATATTTGATAATGATATGGAAGATCGTTATAAAAGTTGCGATATACAACTGTTGGAAGAAGTTGCAAAACGTTTTGGTGGGCATAGTGTCCGTATGAATGATCTTGATAGTCTTAAATATTTCATCACTACAGATAAAACATGGAAACCCATTACTCGGGTTATGATCGCCAGAAAGACCTATTTGCTTTATGTTTTGATGTTCCTGATGCTTTGTGCCGATTGGATATTAAGAAAGCGGAATGGGGGAATGTGACCGGTAGGCAGTAAGAAGTAGGCAGTAAGAAGTAAGCAGTAGGCAGTAGGCAGTAAGCAGTAAGCAGTAGGCAGTAAGCAGTAGGCAGTAGGCAGTAAGCAGTAGGCAGTAGGCAGTAAGCAGTAGGCAGTAAGCAGTAGGCAGTAAGCAGTAAGAAGTAGGCAGTAAGAAGTAGGCAGTAAGCAGTAAGCAGTAAGCAGTAAGCAGTAGGCAGTAAAAATAATATGAAGTTAGGGGGAGCGGTTGAGATCGTTCTTTTTTTTAGTCCATTAAAAGACCGCTTTATTAATCCTATAAATATCTTGCCCTTTATTTGATGAAACTATAAATTAATAAAAATTAAATAAAAAAAATAGCAGGTGTGAGCTATGGTAAAGAAAACTTATTTAGTTCCATTGATGGTTGTCGTACTCATATTAACTGTTTCATGTGGATTGATAGAACCCACTGAAGAACTTGAGGGGAATTATTATCCATTGGGTTTTGGTTATGAATGGACATATGATCAACTTGAAGGTTCGGGTCATACTAGAAGCATTATTGAACAAACTGAAATTAACGGTAAGATTTATTATCGTGATGAAAATGACTACAGTGATCATTTAAGATGTGAAAATAATAAACTCTATCAATTGCATGATGGGAAAGAATATTTAATAATTGATTTTAACAAACCGGTTGGATTTGAATGGGACCATCCTTTTTTCATAAGAAACAACAAAATATTATCAAAGAATGCAAGTTATGACTCGCTTGAAAATTGTATCGTCATTTCATCTGAGTCTGCGATCGACTACTCCGAAATGACATATGCCCCGGGAATTGGTTTGGTAAGCACCCATGCCGAAGGTCGTGGAGATATAATTATTATTTGCGGAGATTCCCGGCTAAAGTCTGCAACAATAAATGGAGAAACAATAAATTTTGATGAACAATAAGAACAAAACAAGCCTAGAAATGACCCTGCTCATGACACCCGATAAGGTCAACTTTTCCGGGAAAGTTCATGGAGGAGAGATATTGAGATTATTGGATACGGTCGCATACTCTTGCGCCGCCCGATATTCAGGTCATTATGTTGTAACGCTTTCTGTGAACAGAGTGTTATTCAAAGAACCCATAAATGTGGGTGATCTCGTTTCATTTTACGCCTCAGTCAATTATACGGGCCGTACATCCATGGAGATCGGTATTAAAGTCATGGCCGAAGATCTTAAGACCAATAACGTCCGACATTGCAACAGCTGTTACTTTACGATGGTCGCAATGGACAAAGAGGGGAGACCGGTGGAAGTGCCCAAACTTGAGCCTCTGACAGAAGATCAAAAGCGACGATATGCCGATGCATTGGAGAGAAAAGAGAATTGCAACTGACGACTGGCAGAATGAAACAAGAGAGCATAAAATCAAGAACTTTATCATCTTGTAGTTGAACGGCGTCATTTAAACCAGTCGCTTACTTAACTTCCCTTGTTTTAAGACACCTCAGTCCCCATAAGAAAAATAATTAATATTTTCGCATAAACTATTTGCAGGTGTCGAATAATTTATTATATTTCTTGGCTTTTTGATATTTCTAGCCACTATAGCTCAGCTGGTAGAGCGACGGTTTTGTAAACCGTTGGTCGCTG
>CAZSGO010000259.1:0-2787 GCA_964606395.1 uncultured bacterium | reverse complement strand
AAACATGGGTAACACAGATTTTTACAGATGGATCTATATAAGGTCTAATCTGCGAGAATCAGCGCCTGCCTGGCGCCGTGCCATGCCGTAGTTCCGTCCCGAAGTTTCGGGATCGACACGAAGGCTGGTCGTCACATAGTAGTGAAGACGGGAAATCTGTCGACAGTATTTCATTATCTTATTCATGTATTGTCCCTTCTTAGCGTGTCGATGAATTAGCCTAACAGATCTCTGTATTAATTTGTTTTGTATGCATCCAATATTTTCAATAAAATACGTTCATGAAAATTAGCACCGTATTTTTAGACAGAGATGGCGTCCTGAATGTCGATAGTCCCGACTACTTGCTGAGTATGGATGATGTGAAGATCCAGCGGGGAGTACCGGGCGCCCTGAAAAAATTAAGTGATGCCGGTATTAAAATTATTGTGATCAGTAATCAAGCGGCTATTGGTAAAGAATTGATATCTCGACGTACGGCTGAACAGATATTTGATGAAGTGATCCACCGTTCCGAAGCCAAAGGCGGGCACGTAGACGGCTATTATTATTGTCCTCACGCTCCGGATGATGGCTGTAACTGTCGAAAACCCGAGATCGGCATGTTCCTGCGTGCAAAACGAGAGCATGATATTATTATGGAAGAAGCGGTCTTTGTTGGCGACGGTTTCGGCGATGCCCGGGCAGCCAAGCGATTAAAGATACCATTTTACCTGGTCGATCAAGGCTGGGGGCCTATCACGAAAGTTAAATGCGATGCAGCCGGAGTACCCTATATCCAAGCTAAACACCTCTCTGATGCAGTTGAAAAAATATTAGCGTTAAAGGAATCTTGAAATGAAAATTTGCATTTTATTGGGCGGGGCTTCCCCGGAACGAATGGTATCACTATCGAGCGGAACCGCTATTGCAAAAGCTTTGAAGGAACTTGGGCATGACGTGCTTTTTGTAGATCCTGCGACGCCTTTGGACAAAATGGATGAGTTCCGTGAGGGGCTGACCAATATTTCCATGGAGAACATGGATTTTGAAGCTATGGCCAAATTAACTGATGATATTTTCGTTGAACATATTCCTTATTTACAAGAAGCAAAAGTTGAACTGGTCTTTAATGCCTTACATGGCGGTAACGGCGAGAATGGCGTGATCGCGGATATTCTGGAAAAAGCAGGGATCCCCTATACCGGTTCGGGTTATGAAGCATCGGCTATAGCGATGGACAAATATAAAACTAAAGTACTGGCACGATATGTGGGTGTGAACTGTGCGGAAGAAGAACTGCACGAGCAACCCATTCATACACCTGATAAGGTTCAATTTCCGCTGGTGATCAAACCGAATAATTCGGGGTCATCCGTTGGGCTGACCATTATTCAGGAAGCTTGTGATATTTATGAGGCGACAAAAGAGGCCTTGAAATTTAGCGATACGGTGATCATCGAAGACTTCATTCCCGGCCGTGAGTTTGACATTCCGGTTATTAAGGGCGAGGCTTACCCGATCCTTGAAGTGAATCCGCATGGGGTGAACGATTATAAAGCCAAATACATGGGTGATAAAACGGAATATAAAGTTCCCGCCCCCTTGAGTGATGAAGTCACCAAGAAAATGCAAAGCGATGCAGTGAAAGTTTATATGGCATTGGGACTAAAGAATTATGCTCGCGTTGATTTTCGCATGACACCCGATGAACAGATATATCTACTTGAAGCCAACACCTTGCCGGGTATGACGGCTTCCAGCCTGGTCCCCAAATCGGCCAAAGCCATCGGGATCGATTTTCCTGAATTGCTGACGATCATTATTGAAGATGCATTGAGTTAGACCTTCCGGCTGGTGCCGACAGAGGAGGTCTGCCGGATGGTCGAGAAGTGTTGAATAATTTTCGACCAGCCAGCATTCCATCTTCAACAAGTTTCGATGGATCAAGCCGGCAGGTCTATTTACCAATAAGACACAAAAATAAAACAAATATAATCTATCCACAGATCACACAGATTTTTAGGATATTATCTGTGATAATCTGCGAAATCTGTGGAGTGTATTTTCTTTCAACAATTCTTTCAACGAAGTGAAATATTCCTTATTTTTATCTGAAAAACAAAGAGGACGTCATGGCATTGCAGTTTTACAATACGATGAGCAGAAAGAAAGAGATCTTTACACCCATTGAGCCCGGTAAGGCCCGTATATACAATTGCGGTCCAACCGTATACAATTATCCACACATAGGGAATTTACGTGCGTTCATTTTTGCTGATCTATTGCGTCGTTACCTGAAATTTAAAGGCTATGCCGTTACTCAAGTTATGAACCTCACCGATGTAGATGATAAGATCATCAAGAAATGTGCCGAGACAAAAACATCGATCAAAGATTATACCGAGACCTACAAGCAAGCATTTTTTAAAGACATAAAGACCCTAAATATTGAAGGTGCGGACGAGTATCCGGCCGCAACGGATCATATCCCGGAAATGGTAGATCTGGTGCAAACATTGTTAGATAAGGGGATGGCTTACAAAGCTGAAGACGGGAATATCTTTTTCAAGATATCGTCATTTCCGAATTACGGAAAACTTCAGAGGCTGGACATGGAGAACATGCGAAGCGGCGGTCGGGTGGATGACGATGAATATGACAAAGAATCTGCAAACGATTTTGCATTATGGAAAGCCTACAAACCCGAAGACGGAGAGGTCTACTGGGATACCAAGATCGGCAAAGGACGGCCCGGCTGGCATATCGAATGCTCGGCCATGTCACGCAAATGCCTGGGTGAACAGA
>CAZSGO010000258.1:0-2814 GCA_964606395.1 uncultured bacterium | reverse complement strand
GTCATCCTGAACAATGTCATCCTGAACTTGTTTCAGGATCGGTTTAATTGGTTCCAGGTGTTCTATTTCGTAAGATTGACATGATATAAGATGTATAGAGGGTAAAAGATTTCCCTTTTCACTTTCTCTTACACCTAACTCCGACCTTGAACTCCCAAACACAACTTTTCTTATACAAATGAAAAGGGCTGGATATATCCAGCCCCTACATTAAAGTTTTATTGTATTTATTTCGATGTATAAAACGTACTCGCTATGATCTCCATTTGTCTCAGGTAAACGGCCTTGCTTTGACCCGGGGCAAAAACCATACAATCGATCAGGTAGGTTCGGTTCGTTACACCGTCATAAAAATAAAACATGCTGAACGGACCGCCCATTAATTTTGTCGGATGTCCCCATAAACCCCGGATATTATTTACAAAAACGCCATTCCAATCCACGGTACGATAACGTGCATAGGATTTTTCTATATAGATCTTATCCATGAGATTCTGCATTAACCAGTATTTCATACGAAGGGCCCAATCTTCATCGACGATCTTATTAAAACCGCCGTCCATCCAATAAACAATAATATTACGCTGAGGACGAGCAACACCAAGTTGTAGAATATGGCGCGCGGAATCAATTTCGATTATTTCATAATCATGAGGCAAACGGAAGGAAAAACCGAATTTATTATAAATATCCTCTGATAATTCTTTTTCTTCAGCCGTATTATAGATCTGCTCAAATTGCCCATTTAAAAATCCCGTATTAATGGCTTGATATACCTGTGATCCGTTTTCCTTGATATATTCAAGCAGCTCTTCTTTATTATTTGCAAGAAGCAGCATATAGGTCTGACGATCCGCGTATTTGTTATATTCATAAAAGAATACACGCTCGCCGGACTGAACTTGATTGCGAACGTTATCACTGATACTGTTTTTAATGAAGGTCGATATCTCATCATTTCCATCTAGAGTTGCGATCAAAAGGATAAGCTTATCATCACGAAATTCCTTATAACTCTCCAATTCGAAACGGGAGAAAAAGAATTGTTGTTCTATTTGAGGAGTCCGGATCTCAAATTCGACTTTTTTGGAAAAATCTTCAGAAATAAAATTCCACGTTACATCATTGACCAGCGTTTTTATAGCAATGGGGCTTCCGCCGGCAAGAGGTTTATATTTTCCACACGAAAACAGTAAAACCACTGAAAATAAAATGATCAGGATCTTTTTCATATTATTCCTCCATTCTTTCAGCTTGCTTCTGGATTATTTCCAGCTTTTCTTGTGTTTTTGCTAAAATGTCCTGACAATACGTGCTAAGTTCGGAACCCCGTTCATACAGTTCCAAAATCTCTTCGAGAGGAGTTTCTTGATTCTCGATCTTTTTTACAATGGATTCCAGCTCTTTCATGGCTTCTTCAAAACTTCGTTCTTTATTCATGATCTGATCCTTTGCTTTCTTTATTTTTTATGATCGCACCCGTGACACCATCATGGAACCTTATGTTCACACGGTCTTCGGGCGACAATGATTTTACGGATCGAATGAGCTTATCGTTCCTGTCTCTTATTAACGTATATCCCTTTTTCAATACATTTACGGGAGAATAGGCCGACAAGGTACTATGTATACCGGATAAACGTGAAGCTTTAAGTAATATATGATTGCTCATCCCTTTATTTGCCTGAGCAAGCAATGAGATAATATTTCGATGTATATTTTGTATTTTTTCAGAAAGCTGTCGGGATGACAAATATCGTTGTAAGTTCTTTAAACGATCATTTTGTCTATCCAAACTCCTGATCATGGTATTGGAGAGAGCGTAATCCATTTGATTTAAATTGATACGAACTTCTCGCCAGGGAGCACAGATCATTTCCGCTGCATTCGTCGGTGTAGAAGCACGATGATCTGAAACCAGATCAACGATCGTTGTATCTGTTTCATGTCCTACCCCTGTTATGAGAGGCAGAGAATAATGCGCGATATATCTAGCCAATTCTTCATCGTTAAATTCCCAAAGATCCTCTATAGAGCCTCCGCCACGCGCACATATAACCACGTCGGGCTGAATTGCTTTAAGAGCCTCAAGCGCTTCTATGACCGTTTTAGCGGCCCCTTTTCCCTGCACACGTGCCGGTGAAAGACTTAATCGCACATGTGGCGCATCCTGATTAAAAACGCGTAGCATATCTTGTAAAGCGGCACCTGTATCGCTTGTGACCAAGCCGACATGCATCGGATATTTGGGGATCGCCTTTTTCCGCTCAAGCGCACATAATCCTTCCTCAAGCAATTTAGCTTTCAGGGCTTCATAGCGAACATATAATTCACCGCGTCCCGCATCTTGCAACGACTGGATTACGAACTGATATTTTCCGTGAGGAGCATAGACACTTAAGCGCCCATAAACAATGACATCCATTCCTACAGCGGGTTGTGTAGCTAATTGTTGGGCTGTTGTACGCCAAATAACCGCAGGCAATACCGCACCGGGATCCTTGAGCGTCATATAAATATGTCCGCTGCCGTGAAATTTACATTCGGAAATTTCAGCTCGGATCATCGCATCTGATATATCATTTTCCAGTTTGGATTTAATTTGGGCCGTAATGTCTGAAACACTTAAAATATTTAACATGATCAAGGGAAAATACGGAATTAAATATAAGGTATAAAGGATTTTTTCATGGAATCCAATTGAGTCAATTGGATTATCGAGGTAATATAAAAAAAGAGACTGTAAACAGTCTCTTATTATTTAGCGATTTTTCTTTTTATGTCTATTCTTTCTAAGACGCTTTTTCCGTTTAT
>CAZSGO010000257.1:0-2830 GCA_964606395.1 uncultured bacterium | reverse complement strand
TAAATACCTTGATGCGTTTTGGATAAGTGATCTTCGTCCATTTGGAATGGTATTGTATTACCTGATCTTCAGATGGATAAAGTTGCAAGTCAGCTTGACATCCCAATAACACCAGGATAAAGATAAAATAGAGGTATTTAAACTTGAACATATTTTGCTTCACCATTCATCGTTAATAGTTTATTGTTAATTCTAATTCGCTACCATCGTTGCCGGTACACTGCCTGTTATATACAACGGCAGGGTGAAATCAGCCTCAGTCCCATCTACAAGAATAACATGGAAAGTTCCTTCAACGACATATTCAACCGTACCATCAGCCAAAGCTGCAACCATGGCAGCACCGCTGGCAAAACTTAAATTAAATGTAACAGGCAGAGTAAGATTCTCCGTAGCGCTGGCTCCGATCTGGAAATCACTGGAGTAGGTATTGGAATAATAATGTTTCCCGGATTTGGTTCCTTCGATGGTAACCGTATATTCAATCTCATCTACCGTTGCGGATCGGGCTTCAAGATTCTCAACCGTGCAGTTGACATTGTATGAAATGGTGTAGGATGTAAATCCGTTAATATGGTAATTCCCCGACATATTATTGACGGTAACTTCGGGTTGATTGAAAAAATCTTCGAAGCCGACATCCACGGTTGCCGTTCCGGAAATATCGATTGGCAGATCAAAATTTTCGAGCACAGGGTCATCGATATGGAAAGTCCCCGTTACGGCATAAGGCAAGGATTCACCGGCGTCCAATTTATTCAAAATTTGAATGGCATCGTCGGTCAAAAGTGTCAGCGGCATCGTTAGGGTAATGGTATCAACCGGAATAGTCTCATCAATGATCACATGCTCAGGAAGCGCTGAAATACCATCCACAACAACCTGATAATCAATATCATAAATATGAGCAGTTCGAGTATCATTATTGGTTAAAAGCATGTAAATATTCAAAAATGCCGTGTCACCCGGGAGTTCCAATAATTCATATCCTGTAATCTCAATGCTAGGTTGTATGAAGAGCTTGGCAAAGATATCTGCTTCGGTATTGCCACTCATCACAAGAGGTAAAGTGAAGGCTAAAGGAGAGCCGTTGACATGGGTGATAGAGATCAATCCCTCGACCTCATAATCTATCGTACCGTCCTTGATGGCCTGAGCCAATTGGGCTCCGTTTGTTTCATTCAGGGCCAGTTCAACGGGGAGTGTCAGAGTACGTGAATCGTTTCCGGGAAGTTCAAGGGGGTGTTTATATACATCAGAATATTTATGTTTTTCGCTGGCAATGCCTTCGATGTAGACGATATAATCAACATCATCCAAAGTAACTGATCGTGTATCCATATTTTGGATAAGGCATGTGACATCAAAATCAAAGATATAATTACCTTGTCCATCTTCAGTGAAATCACCAGCGATATCTACAAGGTTCAATTGCGGTTTTTCATAGAATTCTTCGTAGCCGACTTCAATGGAAGCGGATCCTTCGATTTCAATAGGAAGATCAAATGCTTCCAAAACAGGATCATCTATATGGAAGGTCCCTGTCACAGCATAGGCAAGTTCTTCTCCGGCATCCAGTTTTTCAAGAAGTTGAATGGCATCAGCTGTCAGAAGCGTTAGCGGCATGCTCAATTCTAAAGGAGTAGCTCCTATGCTTTGGTTAATGTCAATATTTTCTAAAAGCGATTCAATACCTTCGATCATGCATTGATATTCCACATTAGCGATCAAAGCCGTCCGTGTATCATTGTTCGTCAATACCATATCAATTTCAAGATAAGCGGTATCGGTGGGAAGGGAAAGCAGGGAGTAACCTGTGATCTCGATTGTGGGTTGAACGAATAGTGTTGAAAAAATATTGGCTGATATATTACCGGTAATGTACATAGGTAGAGTAAAATCACTTTCAATGCTATCAACTTCTGTTGCGTGGAAGAGGCCTTCCACGGTATAATCTATACTGCCATCCTGAATGGCAGCTGCCAGTTGTGCACCCGATATTGCATCCAGGGTCAGCATAATGGGCAATGTAAGTGAATCGGAACCGTTACCCTCTATCACAAGATCTGTGGAATAACTCTCTGAATAGAGATGAGTTTCGGACGGAATACCCTCAATGTAAACCTTATATTCCACCTCATCAATGGTGACAGCACGACTATCTCTATTTTCCACTAAACAAGAGACTTCAAAATCGAAAATATAGGAGTCTGTGCCATTAGCAGTGAAATTTCCCGAAATATTACCAACCGTAATTTCAGGCATATTATAGAAATCCTCATAACCTGCGTCTACATTGGCGGTTCCGCTAACGATAAGTGGAATATCAAATAATCTGTAAATGGGGTCATCGACATGAAATAGTCCGGTGACTGAAAAGTCCAGTTCTTCACCCGCATCCAATTTAGCCAGGATCTTAATGGCATCTGAAGTGACCATGGACAAAGGCAAGGTCATTGCGATCGCAGAATCGGGATAAATGTCCATATCAAGAATGATGCTTTGTTCCGGCAAGGTAATATTTTCAAGTATGACCTCATAATCCACGTCGGCCACGTGAACCTGGCGTTTATCCATATTTGTGACCAACATGTCTATCTCAAGAAAAGCCGTATCGGTGGGAAGTTCTAATAAAGTGTATCCGGTTACCGTCACCTCGGGTTGTATGAATAGATCCTCAATTGAACAGGAAAAGAGTACAAAAACACTCATAATGATAAGAAATGACGATAATATTTTCATATGCTTCCTCCAATTTTTTAATCATGACCGAATATTTATTTAATAGTTACTCTGTAAAATACCATTTCAAGAAAGCATATACAAGAAT
>CAZSGO010000256.1:0-2832 GCA_964606395.1 uncultured bacterium | reverse complement strand
CGTTTAAATATTTTCATGACAGGAACATGAACAAAACGCTTGATACCTACTGGTTTGCTGCTCCCAAAGAAGGTTATGGCTTTTCAAATAATGCCAGAGGAAAATTCGGTCCCCCAAAGTTGAAAAATACCTTATTCGAACTTAAGAGTGATAAAAGCATGGTTTGCACACCGCGCTACTACTATTTTTAGACTATTAGGTGTGATTCAAATTAGATAGCTCTGCGGTCTTCTTGAATAACGAACAATAGAACATCGAACATTAGAACAATCGAAGTAAATATTGAATAACTAATTCAGAAGTTTCTTCAATTATTTAATGATGCATATTCTATGCTATTTAACCACTCCGTGGTCTCCTTGAATAACGAACACCGAATATTCGAGCAATAGAAGTTAATAATATAATTTTACCCCAGCGGAGTTGAATAAAAAAGGACTCCAGAGGAGTCCAATATTTATTGTTACTAAATTTCTCTCGCATGAATAAATCTCTCCACTTCGCTCGCTCTGCTCTCTCCGGTCGAGATAACAGAATAATTCCAAATAACGAAAAAGGGCTGATAATATTCAGCCCCTACTTTTATCTTTTTACTTTTATCCTTAATCTTGCAACCCCAGGTTGCCCCCGTTCATCCAATCCACAACATCCATTCTCTTCCGTCCGGGTGATTGCAACTCCTGCGGCAGGAAATAACCGTCCTTACAATGAATAGCAAATTGTTTTTTAGAGATGACCTCGATCTTGCCCGGCCTTGTATTGGATTGTAGCTCAACATTGGCTTTGTAGACCTTAATACGTTCATTATTTAAGATAAAGTAGGATCCCGGCCAGGGTGAAAAAGCGCGAATGGAACGCGATAATTCATCGCAGGTCAGATCAAAATCTAATTTTCCCGTGTCGTGTTTAACTTTGGGAGCGGGTGTTGCAAGAGTATCATCCTGGGGAAGATATTCAACCCTGTCGTTTTCCAGCAGATCCAGTGCTTTTAATAAAGCGTCGGCAGAGATCTTCTGTAGAACATTGTATAATTTTCCGGTGGTGTCATCTTCAAGAATATCGATCTTTTCCTGCAAGATGATCTTACCCGTATCTACTTTTTTATCGATCTGAAAAACCGTTACGCCCGTCTCTTTTTCTCCGTGATAGACCGCCCAGTGAATGGGAGCCGCGCCCCGGTATTTCGGCAATAACGAAGCATGGGCATTAACGGCACCATATTTAGGCAATTGGTAAACTTCGGGCGGCAAAATACGAAATGCCACAACCACAAGAATATCCGGCTTATAAGCCTGAATTGTTTTCAAAAAAAGGGGATCCTTCAATTTTACCGGCTGATAAACGGGAAGGTTCAGCTCAAGTGCGCGCTTTTTTACCTCCGACATGGCCACAGATTGCCCTCGTCCCTTGGGTTTGTCGGGCACGGTGACAACAGCCAGTACATCATGATGTGATGTTACAAGCGCATCTAATGCCGAAACCGCAAATTCGGGAGTACCCATGAAGATGATCTTCAATGCATTAATTCCTGTTTTGTCGTGTTAATAAGATCAAAGAATAAAGTAAAAAGATTAAAGAGAAGAAACAAGAAACAATAAGCAAGAGACAAATACTTCTTCAACCCCTCGCGGGGTTGTGAATTGGGTGTAAACAGCTTGTATATTCTTCTTGGATCCGCCAGCTGGCGGATCCTCGCTATATAATGTAAATTATTGGTTTAATAAATCGCCGAGGGATTCAAGAAGAATATAAACCGGGCTCCTTCATTATTAACAATTCCAAAGGGGTTGTATATGGTATACTGTTATTCTGTCCCCAGGGGATCAATAGCTTCTTTAAATTATAAAATTGATCATTCAATATATTTACCCCGACTCTTTGGTGGGGTTAAAATCATAAATTCGCTGTAATAAAAAAAACAACCACAGAGTGGTTGAATAAGACATACTGAGATGATTATGCTTACATGACCAAATTTTGTTTGAGTGTATGTTTTTCAGCCAGTGCTTTTAATTTTTTCTTATTCAATGTCCGTCGTATCGGGGAGATACGATCAACAAAAAATATCCCGTTCAAATGATCAAATTCATGCTGGAAAACGCGGGCAGCCAGGTCGGTTAGAATTTCTTCACGTTCTTCACCCCGATCGTTAAGATACCTGACCTTGATCGTCAGCGGGCGTGTTACATATTCTCTGATACCGGGAACGGAGAGGCAGCCTTCTTCATAGTCCCAGAGTTCTTCTGAAAATTCGAGTATTTCCGGATTGATAAAGACCGAATCGCCGCGGCCATCTTCGAATGCATTCATTCCAATCGTGAAAAAGCGCAGTTTCAGCCCCACCTGATTGGCGGAAAGGCCGATCCCATCATCATCATACATGGTCTCGATCATATCAACCACATAAGGCAAAGCTTCCGTATATGAACTTAATTCGGGAACTTTCCCTCTTAAGACAGGATCACCGTATAATCGAATGGGAAGGATCATGGAATTTCCTAAAAGAAAGCCCGCCCAAGAAGAGCGGGCCAAAAAAATATTATTTCTTTTCTTCTACTTTTGCTTCTTCTTTTTTCTCATCAACAAGCTTGGAAGCGATCGCATTTTTACGAACTTCCATTTCTGTTTCTTTTCCAAGTTTTAAGACGATAGAATCGCTTTTAACTTTAACAACTGTGCCGATAATACCACCAATGGTAACAACTTTATCTTTTGGTGATAATTCTTCAAGCATCTTCTTTGTTTCTTTTTGACGTTTGCGCTGTGGCATGATCATTAGGAACCAAAGAACAACAATGATAAGAATAAAAGGCAAAAAGCTCATGATACCGC
>CAZSGO010000255.1:0-2849 GCA_964606395.1 uncultured bacterium | reverse complement strand
TCCGTTATGATTGCCTGTAATGTCGCTGCCGTCATTCTCGTCAAAGGTCCAGTACCCCACAAGCTTTGCTTCGGGAAGCGTTGTAAAGCTCAATACCTCTCCGTAGGCGGTTCCCGCCGCATTCGTCGCATAGGCACGGACATAATATTGAGTATCGGGCGAAAGGTCCCGCATCAGACAGGAAAAGGTACCCGTATCCGTCGCTGTCATTTCTATGCTGATACTATCCGATAAACCTGGATCACCACTTGTATTCCAGCAAATGCCATGAGTGACGGAATCCGCACCTCCCATATTATCGATAGAATAATTGACTAGTGCGTTATGAATTAGCGTATCGCCTATATTAATCGTCGTTATCTCTGGAATAAACACATATTGCATTGATTGTAAATAGGGATAGCCATTGTTTGTATTTTCATCAATTGCCCAAGTAGTTGAAAAATCCCATCCCGCATTTGTAAATGTAGTTGTTGTTTTCATTTCCGTTGTTGTAATTCCAGTGCCACCAGAAGAGACCGTTTGAGAGGATGACTCGATATCCCAAAAGCAATTTTGGACAAAATGCGATATTGGTTGGTAGTAATTCAATCCAATAAATCCTCCAATATCAGAGCCGGATCCATTGATTAAACCCGTACTGTAACAAAAGTGTACATTCCCATTATTATATCCAATAAATCCTCCAATGCTATCAGACCCAGTTACAGAGCAAGTGCTATAACAATTTCTAATCCAATTAACAGACATAAATGCCCCACCGCAGAAACCGCCAACAGCCCATGAATCATTCGAGCCTATTACACTGCCGCCGCTATAACATTGATTAATATCATTGGTAAAGCATCTTCCCAATAATCCGCCACCAAGCGAATCGACCACAGTAATAGTACCTATATTATAACAGTTGTGTATGGTTCCAGAAGAAGACCCCGCGACTCCAATTAAACCACCGACATCTAAACGTCCCGTAATATCTGAATTAATTAATCCCAAATTATTTATTGAGGCATTCTCAGTGGCTCCAAATAAACCAATCTTAGTTTCCGTTTCACGATCGATGAAAAGCAGATTAATAGTATGGTTCAGCCCATCATAAGAACCGGTAAATTGGTTTAGTGAATTTCCAATGGGCACCCAACCTTCTGGATCACCCCCGTCCCCATCATCCCATGTAGATGTTTCAGACGCGTCAATATTGGCAGTTTGGATATAATGTGCTGACCAACGACTTGCATCCGCAGCGATCCAATAGAGATTTTCAAAATTTGCTATCTGATAGGGATTCCCTTCACTCCCATCTCCAGCTGAGGGAGCTATCGGTGTCTGGCCTAATAATTCCAGGCACAAAAGCAAAACGCACAAAATCGACAACATTTTCTTCATTTTTCTACCCTTCCTTTCTAGAATAGTTAAATAAATAATGAAGCTTAGTGAAAAAAGATATTCCACCAGAAAACTTAATCCAATCAATCATCCAAGAATTCATGATTGCCCTGAATCCACTTATCAGGATTATTAGGGAAGTGGCTTTGTTATATAATAGTTAAAAAAAATTAAATGTAATAAACTTAAAAAGCAATAATTTAATTATAATATTTATCCCCAATAACCATTAGACAATATTTCAAGCCACCAATTCCTTAAAACCCGTTTGGTTAAAGGGCTTTTATCGGACTCTTATCCACCAATCCTGTAGGGACTCCCTTGGAGCTGGCGGATCTGGGTTCTCCCGACCGTTCGGGGCTAGATGGCTGCCCACCCCACGTTGCAAATGAATTTTTTAATTATTTGTGAAAAAAATCATCAGATAGTGACTTCTTTAATTTTAATCTCATTTATAGTTTATCAAAGAATTACCCCTTGGACAAGCTGTTAAAGTTTAGTATATTATATTTATAGAACTATTTAATATATGCGCAACTAATTATATTTTGATACGGTATCGGAGAATATTAGTGTCTTTTTACCACCAAAATCAGGAGTGGAAAATTGATTCCAGAAAATGTTCTGATTAGTATTTCTGATAATGAAGAAATTGCCTCAAATGAACTGATTGAATTTATGAATATCATTTCAGTATTAACCCGATTCAGAATTATTCATTTACTATATCATAATAAAGAAATTACTGTTACTGATCTTTCGGTTTTACTTAAGATCAGCCAGCCTTCTGCTTCACAACATTTAAAAATATTAAGTCTCTCATCCATCGTTAAACAATGTAGGAAGGGAAGAAAAATATTCTATTCTTTAGATCAGAATGGAATAAAAAATAACTATGGCGAGGGGATAAATTATTTACGACGTTATTTTTTAAACGAGAATAATTAGCAATGGCACAAAAATCGGAAACGCAAAAAAGAATAATCAGATCTGCAATTTTTATTGTTATTGTGATCTTAGGTATTGCTGGAATTAATTTACGTAATAAAAATTTTGAAAATACAGAAGCATTATTCATGACGGCAGATATTAATGTATATGTTATTGAAAAACCTCTTAACGGATTAACTGAAAATTTAATTTGTAATGACTATTTCATTGAAATGATGGGACGACAAATTGAAGAAGATCTTGAAATAAGATTGTCTGCTTCGCATCTTAATCTTGATAGTGTATCATCTGAAAAAACAACGAAAAAAAAGGCATGGAGTCAAAATATAAGAAATAAAAATTTTATCATTATTGAGCAAAGTTTTAAAGAGACGATCAGTGTAACGTCAATTATTGGTATTCAAGGAACCAACTTAGTACAAATTACGGGGTATTCAGTAGCTTATGATGTTCCCTATACCTATGGTCCTTGTGCAAAAAGAATGAAAGATATTTTTGGTTTTTCCTTGAAA
>CAZSGO010000254.1:0-2863 GCA_964606395.1 uncultured bacterium | reverse complement strand
ACCGCTGTTGTCATTTCATCAAAGACCAAGCCGGAGAAATTGTATGTAGCCGGTGGATCCATAACAAGTTGTATCACAACCGAATCCGGATAAAAATCAAAATCACGGATGTTAATACCTGTAGGGAGATTGGCAAAGGAACGGGTATTGGGATGTGTACTGTCATTGAACTGCAGTTTATAAGAAGCCGGATTATTATCTTCATAAGCCGGGTTATTATCAAACCACATATCCCATTTCCAACCATTGTTGACGGAAGGATCAAAGGTTCCGTACCATTTTCCGATATCATCACCGCCATCGGCTTCGATTAAATTTAAAAATGGAGCACTTTCGCCATTGGGATTTTCACCAAAGAAATCCGGTTCGTTAATATGCCATATGAGAAGTCCGGATGTCGGAAGTCCGATATCCAGATCGGAGATATCCGTCAATACGCCGTTTTCCATTGTATAATCAATAAGGTTAAGCGAATCCATAACACGCAGAACTTCAAGATGATCTTCTATATTATCACGGGACCAAAGAAGAGAATCCGCCCAGACCCCCGTATTTTTTCTGAATTCGATCAGAAAATATTCATTCGAAGAGATGGGAAGTTTATAGACCTCGTCCCGAAGGAGCGTGATCTCACGAGTACTGTTGACGACCTTCGGTTCAACGGCACCGAGTAAGTATCGTTCAAATGCTGAGGGTTTAATGGGACATAAGCCGCTACAGGTATTGGACCCCTGGTCCATTAAGCCGTAGGTGCCGGCTCCGGAACGTCCGAATTCGGTATCATACAGGGTCGGTAAGCCTAGCATCATGCCGGTTAAGAGAACCTCAGTGCCATTCAGGGCAATATTGACACCCAACTGATTTTGCGATTCGGGTAAAACAATACCCTGAGTACAATTAAGACTCATTAATTGTACATATTTATCATAGGGCAGATAATCCGACAGATATGTTTGGTCAAAATAAAAAGAAGGAATATCGAACGGAGAGTTATCAAGATCGATCTTAAAATCTTGTCCGGCTCCGGCATGATAAATGATCAAGCCTTCATTCGTTTTATAATCTCCCGAATCCACCGCCAGCATTACCGCTTCATAAACAAGCAGTGCTAAACGATAATCCAAACTGTCCGGGTTCGAATAATAGCGCATGGCTTGGCTAAGAACATAGGTATTGTCGTTCAGAGGCAGCAAATAGCTATTGTCAGTATTAATATTAATTAAGCCCAAAGAGGCACGATCCCAATAATTATTGAGAAAATTTAAATGCGATTTAAAGTAATTGCGATCGTGAGGCAGGGCATCAAGCACATAGGTCGAATCATGGCCTACCCACTCGGTTTGCATGAATGTCCCGTCTCCGGTTGTCAGTGGCGTATTATCTTGCTGGAATTCCACTCTAATGGCAAGATAATCACGTGTTCCCGGAGAAATTCTCTCTGATAATATTTCAGCTTCCAAAGGGAGGAAGCTGAAGATTATCCAGACGAAAAGAGCAAATTTTTTCATAGTGCTTTCCGTGTGGTGATTTTAGAACTCGTAACGTAGGCTATATCGCATCGTGTTGGCCAGAGGATGTCCTTCTGCTCCACCCGTATAGGCGAAATCGAAACCAAGACCTTTATAAATAAATCCGAATCCCACGGTGGGACTCATTACGTCACCTTCCTGGTCATAAATAAAACCGGCGCGAAGAGCGAACATTTTATTGTAAACGTATTCAATACCCGTATTCAGGATGATCTCGCGCAATTCGTTGCTGAATTTACCCGTTTCCTGAGAATTGACTTCTGCCACGTCGTCGGCGAATTGTGCGGCATTATTACCATATTCGCCCCAGCCGACATGATTTCCTGTCTCACTGTATTCACCGGGTCCGGTAACAATAGCATCGGTATTGGTATTTACCCAGTAACCTGCACCGGCATTCTGAGCCGGTTTAACATAATCAATGGGATCACCATAGGCATTATACCAGCCTTGTTCTATACCATTTTCGTCGTAACCGCCAATAAGGCCGTCACCACTGTAATCAATATCGCCTTTATATTTCCAGTCATCCGTAAAAGAAGTAAAAATACCGACAAACCAATTATCCGTATAGCTTTCTTCACCCATATCAGATTCGGTGGGTTTGCCCAATTCGATAATGTAATTGTCATTGGCATCCATGGCCGGGTGGGAACTGGCAAGAATGCGATTTAGGTCCAATACAAAGGAGAGATCATTATGCTCTTCTTTAAGGATATTAAGATTAAAACCCATTTTCAGGTTCGTGGGTTGAGGATCAGCCTGTGCCTCATCTATAAAGGAAATTTTTGGACCAACATTAGATACGGCAAAACCAAGATCCAAATGATCATTGAGCAAATTGCGGATCTGATATCCAAAATCAAAACCAAGGTGGAAAGAATCTCCATTGCCTTGTTCCGTACCGGCACCGACCGGACTTAACATTTGATAGGCAAATTTCAAATTGATACCAATGGCCGAATTATCGGTGACTTTTGTAGCATATGATGCGCTGATCGCCGTCATATAACTCGTAAAAGTTCCCAGGCTGTTGCCATATTCGTCAGTCCACACCTGTTCGCCAAGGTTTAAATAAATGGCATGTCCGCCAAATGTACCTACATTGGGGACATGATATCCGCCCGTTAGAAATGTATAGTACATGTCACTGACAAGATTGGGCAACCATTTGGAATACATGGCGCCTATTTCATTTTTTTTCATATACGCCAAGCCCGCGGGATTGTAATATGAGGCATAAGCATCATTAGCAATGGCAACCTGTGCTTCTCCCATAGCTTCGGCACGTGCACCGGGTGCGATCAAAAGCCAAACGGCACCGGTATTGGTAA
>CAZSGO010000253.1:0-2892 GCA_964606395.1 uncultured bacterium | reverse complement strand
AAATCAAAGGTGGAGAAGATATGACGGGTCCCGCATATTACATTGCGATCGAAGGCGTTATCGGTGTTGGCAAAACAAGCTTGGCAAAAATTCTTTCCCAACGCTTGAACAGTCGCCTGATCCTTGAAAAATTTGAAGAGAATCCTTTTTTATCCGACTTTTATCAGGATAGACATCGCTATGCTTTTCAAACACAGCTGTTTTTTCTTCTCAGTCGTTATCGTCAGCAATTGGAAGTCTCTCAAACGGATGTTTTCCATCGCAGTATCGTTACGGATTATATTTTTGCAAAGGACAGACTCTTTGCTTATATCAACTTGGACGAAAAAGAGCTTCATCTTTATGATCAACTTTATACCATATTATCAAAAGAGATCACAAAGCCCGATCTGGTTATCTACTTACAGGCCGACACGGATAGATTAATGAAGAATATCGATCTTCGCGACCGTGATTATGAACGGGATATGGATCGTGATTACATTGATTCGCTCAATCAATTTTATAATCAGTTCTTTTTTCACTACAATGATACACCCTTATTGATCATTAACACGACCGAAATTGACTTTGTGAACAAAAAAGAAGACCTTGATGAGGTCATGAAGTACATACAACAACCTCCCTTGGGAACAAAATACTATAAAGCAGGAACTCCATAATGAGCTTTTTATTCAAGATCATTCTCGTTATGATCTTTGTTTACTTGATCTACGAGATATTCTTTAAACGAAAGATCACCAACGATCCTTATTCGGATTCAGAAGACAAGCAAGATGCACCCGATGCAAAGAGCGATGCTTCTATTCAAAAAAAGATCGACATGTCGGATGTAGAAGACGCCGATTACAAAGACGTCAAATAACACAGGACAAACATCATGTCAAAAGAACGCGTACTGATCACCGGTGCTTCTTCCGGTATTGGCAGAGCAATAGCAGAATTGCTTATTCAACAAGGATATGAGGTATTGGGCACTTCACGGGAGCCCGGATCGGTAAAAGATAAACTTTCAGGCCTTAAATATTTACCCTTGGATCTGCAGGATGCCGCGAGTATTACTGCTTTGATCCCCGAACTTGGCGATATTGATATTCTGATCAATAACGCCGGACAGGGACAGGTTGGACCACTCGAAGAGGTCCCCATTGAAAAAGTACGTTCATTATTTGATGTAAATTTATTTGGTATCATTCAATTGACACAAGCTCTATTACCCTCCATGAGAAAAAGAGGGAAGGGATTGATCATCAACCTTTCTTCCATGTCAGGAATATTTGGGGTTGGGTTCACATCTGTTTATTGCGGTACTAAATTTGCTATGGAAGGTATCTTCCGTTCATTGAGACAAGAAGTAAAACCATTTGGGATCAATGTGGTACAAATTGAACCCGGATATGTTGCAACGGGATTTAAACAAGATCCCTATATGGATCCCTCCTCGGATTATTATGAAACCAACAAGATCTTCAAGAGTATTCGTGATCACAATATTGATACAGGCGTATCTGCGGAAGTTATTGCAAAAAAAGTTTTATATGTGATCCATCAAAAAGATCCCAAGCCCGGTTATCCTGTTGGTGGCGACGCTCCGAGAAATGCATTTCTTAGCAGGATATTGCCGGTAAGGCTGGTAGAGTGGTTCCAGCGCAAGAAATTCAAATCTTAAGAATGGAAAATATTGACGAATTATGGTAGAGACGGTGCAATGCATCGTCTTTCCAATTTTGTTGTATAATTTCTTCCGATTCCCTACATTAGTTCGCAAACAAGAATAAACAATCGAGGATAAGATGAAGAAGTTAATCATTATGGCGGTGGCAATTCTAATGCTGATATCCTGTCAAAAAGAGACACGGCCAAATATTATATTTATTATGTCCGACGATCATGCTGAAAAAGCCATTTCAGCCTATGATACGTCCCTGATCAAAACACCGAATATTGATCGCCTGGCAACAGAGGGGATTCGTTTTGACAATTCTTATGTTACCAACTCTATTTGTGCACCGAGCCGTGCTGTTCTATTGACCGGAAAATACAGTCATATCAATGGAAAACGCGACAACGGGGACACCTTTAATCCAAACCAGATGACATTTCCAAAATTATTACAAGAAGCCGGATATCAAACTGCCGTTTATGGAAAATGGCATCTAAAATCAAACCCGGTTGGATTTGACGACTGGCGTGTTTTACAGGGTCAAGGCAGGTATTACAACCCCTTGTTCTACGAGAACGGCGACACGGTCAAATATGAGGGATATACGACCGATATTATCACAGACATGGTCCTGGATTTCCTCGACAAACGAGACAAAGATAAGCCTTTCTGTGTTTTATATCATCACAAAGCTCCCCATAGGAACTGGATGCCGGCTCCCGAACACATCGGAATGTTCAAAGACAGAAAATTCCCATTGCCTGAAACCTTTTATGATGACTATTCGACCCGTGAAAAAACAGCCGGAACCCAGGATATGGAAGTTAAGAATATGTATCAGGGTTATGATATGAAGATCCATTTTCTTGAAGGTGAACGCGAACCCTACAGCGGCGGCGGCAAAAGTCGCAATTTCGATGGTACGAACAGCTGGAAAAACGTATACAAAGCACTTACGCCCGAGCAAAAGGCAACTTTTGACGCTTATTATGATCAGATCAACGAAGACTTCCGTAATGCCAATTTAAGCGGCAATGAACTCACTGAATGGAAATACCAGCGTTATATGGAAGATTATTTGGCCTGTATTGTATCTGTTGATGAAAATATCGGCCGATTGCTGAATTATCTTGATGATAAAAAATTAGCCAAGAATACGATCGTGGTTTATACATCCGATCAGGGATTTTATCTTGGAGAACACGGATGGTTTGATAAGCGTTTTATGT
>CAZSGO010000252.1:0-2907 GCA_964606395.1 uncultured bacterium | reverse complement strand
TGGTCAGCCCTTGCTGGGACGGAGGGACTCGAACCCCCAATAACCTGATTAACAGTCAGGCGCCTTGCCATTAGACGACATCCCATATTATCAATCGTTTGGAATATGCAACTTATTCCGCTTTTATGCAATACAATTTTGCAATATTTCTTAATATTGTTGTTATATCTTGTATTTTTCTTATTATTTTCCATAACACAACATTGGCTTGCAGCTACCAACATCCATTTACATGGGTATTACCCATTATTTATGCCGGTTCTTGAGGGTTAAATTAATATCTTCCAGACGAATATCACGGGCCGACATAAGGACCAATAAATGATAGATCAAGTCTGATATCTCCTCTTTTAAAAGCTCTTTATTGTTCGCCATCGCTTCAATGACCACTTCAGTCGCTTCTTCACCAACTTTTTGGGCTATTCTCGAAATGCCTTTTTCAAATAGCTTGTTCGTATAAGAACTTGCAGAAGGATTGGCCTTACGTTCAGCAATGATCTTTTCGAGTTCATTGATAAAATTTGTAGCGTCTTGGTTCGTATCGCCAAAGCAGGTATCATTACCCGTATGACAGACGGGACCTGCGGGAACAGCTTTGACCAATAATGTATCGCCATCGCAATCAACACTGATGGAAACAAGATCAAGATAATTTCCCGAGCTTTCTCCCTTGGTCCAAAGCGTGTCTCTTGAGCGGCTATAAAATGTTACTTTTTTGGTTTCCAGGGTTTTTCTATAGGCTTCTTCGTTCATATACCCCAGCATTAAAACCTTATTGCTGCGTTCATCTTGAACGATAGCAGGGACCAAGCCATTACCTTTTTTAAAATCAATGTTCATTTTTTCCTCTTATTTCATTCTTACCGGTATGTTATTATCATTTAAATATTTTTTTAGATCGGGAATTGGGATTTCACCAAAATGAAAAATGCTTGCAGCCAGAGCCGCATCGGCTTTTCCCTTTGTAAAGACATCGACAAAGTGTTCACATTTACCGGCTCCCCCTGAGGCAATAACCGGAACGGGAACGCATTCGGATACTGCTTTTGTGATATCCAGCGCAAATCCATCTTTTGTTCCATCATGATCCATAGACGTCAGGAGTATTTCGCCTGCCCCCCTGTCAACGGCTTCTTTTACCCAATGCAGTGTCTCACGTTCCGTTAACGTTCTGCCCCCATCAAGATGTACACGCGAGCCCGGTCCGTATTGTTTGCAATCGACAGCCAGAACAACACATTGTGACCCGAATCGTCCCGCTAATTTATCAATTAATCCGGGATTGCGAACCGCAGCTGAATTGACGGTTATTTTATCCGCGCCGGCGTCCAAAAGTCGTGCTACATCGTCCTCATTCTTAATTCCGCCACCTACCGTGAAGGGTATATTGATATTATGGGCGATCTTTTCAACCAATTCGGCAAATGTCCGACGATCTTCGATCGTAGCGGTAATATCGAGAAAAGTAAGTTCGTCGGCACCGGATCGTGCATACAGTTTTGCCAATTCAACCGGATCTCCGGCGTTGCGGATCTGTTCGAATTTAACGCCCTTAACGGTTTGACCGTCTTTTATGTCCAAACATGGTATAATGCGTTTTGTTAACATGAACCCATAAACTCCTTAATGTCGTCCAAGCTGATACGATCTTCGTAGATCGCTTTCCCGACGATCACACCGTCTATACCCAATTCATTCAATTTTTTAATATCATCCATGCAGGAAATACCGCCGCTGGCGATCAATTCAAGATGCGGATAGCGTTCTTTAATAGCCGCATAGGTCTTTTCAGCGGAGCCTTCCAACATACCATCCCTTGAGATATCCGTAGAGATCACCGTTTTAATACCGCGACTGATATAATCGTCCAAATAGGTCATCAGGTCAAATCCGGTTGATTCCTGCCATCCGGAGGTCGCGATCTTGCCATGCTTGAAATCCGCTCCAAGAATGATCTTCTCGGGACCGTATTCCTGCAACCATTTGGCTACTTTGGCGGGCTCCCAGGCTGCAATACTGCCTGCCGTGATCTGTTTGGCACCTAAAGCGAACGCTTTGCTTATATCGCGATCGGATTGAATACCGCCGCCAAGATCAACGTCGAGTCCTTTAACGGAACAGATCGCTTTAATTGCTACATCATTTATCAATTGACCCGCTTTGGCTCCGTCCAGATCGACCACGTGCAATCTTTTGATACCTGCATCGGCGTAACGCTTGGCTACACTCATGGGATCGGCATCGTAGATCTTTTTGGTATCGTAATCGCCACGCGTCAAGCGTACGCATTTTCCGTCAATGATGTCTATGGCAGGTATGATATTTATCATGTCGATTTGTTGATAAGTCTATGTGTTGATTAAGATCAAAAAATGTCAGCTCATTTCCGATCCGGGATTTTAGCTCTTTGATTTTTCAAAATAGTCAACACATGTAATACTTAAACTCCTAATTTTAAACTTTAAACCTTAAACTTTAAACCTTAAACTTTAAACTATCTTCTATAACTCTATAAAGTTTTTTAAGATCATTTGTCCTATATCGCCGCTTTTTTCAGGGTGAAACTGGGTTGCGTAAAAATTGTTTTTCTGTAATGCGGATGCAAAAGGCATGATATAGTCAGTTTCGGCGATCTGTTCAGGTCCCGTTTCAGCCGCAAAGCTGTGAACAAAATAAACATGAGATCCGGTCTCGACGCCTTTAAATAACGGACCCATAAGCTTATCGATGCTATTCCATCCCATATGGGGTACTTTGTCTTTTTCAGGAAAGCGGATCACATTATTATCGAAAATCCCCAGGCATTCCGTATCACCCTCTTCCGTATGGGAACACATAAGCTGAAGACCCAAACATATACCCAGTACAGGTTGCTTTAATGACATGATCAATTCATCCAATTGTCGT
>CAZSGO010000251.1:0-2915 GCA_964606395.1 uncultured bacterium | reverse complement strand
GCGCATTTACCGTTCTTGAACAAATTGGTCGCTGTGTTGGAATCGTTACGGCATTGAAGCAGCATGGCATGATATTCTTTACCGGCGATATAATAGGGGAAGATCAAAGAATAAGCGCCCAGAGTTGTTAGTCCATCCTCACAAAGAGTGGAAATAAGGGTGGTTGGCATGGGAAAAAAACCGGAGGTCTGGTAAAAATTATCGACGATCCGCAGATCTGAAAATGAATTTGGCATAAGATCCTCTTTTTATCTGCTTGAAATGTACTTCAATTTAATCTTTTTACAAATTGGAATTTACATCGTTGTGTTTTTGTTCAATGCTTGCCGGAGCATTTTCCAATCGGGCAGGATCGACGCAACAAGTGAGTAAAAATCCTTATTATGCGCCGGGACCTTCAGGTGACAGATCTCATGGACGATAACGTAATCAATCAGAGCGGTATCTTTCTTGATCAGCTCAGTGTTCAAGGTGATCACACCTTTAGCGGAGCAAGAACCCCAGCGTCGTTTCATTTTGTAGAAACGCAGTGTGGTTTCCGGCAACCCAAGATAGTTCAGGCTCTGTAGCATCTCATGATATCGTGGCGTTAATATCTCGATCGCTTTTTTTCGATACCATCTATCGATCGCGCGGGCGATCATATCCTTGTCGCTAGGATCTTTTACCCGGACGATCATGTCTTCATCCGTAAGCTCGATCCGGGTAGCTCCTGTGATCAATTTAAGTTTAAGCTTCTTCCCAAGATAGGCGAATTCTTCACCTTCGCTATAGTGTTTTTCGTTTTCGGGAGGGTGTTGTTCAAAATGATCGAGGTGCTTGATCAGCCATTTGCTTTTTTTCTGAAAATAGGTTTCGACTTGTCGTTTGGGAAGTCCATAGGGAACACGCGCTACGACCCGTCGATCGGGATAAACGGTCAGGGTCAAGCGCTTTCGAAAGCCGTATTGCATTTCGATCGGGATCTCGCGGTTCGATAGTTGGAGTCGGTAGGTTCCGTTAGCTTTCATGCTTATCCTGGGTGAGGTAGTCCAAAATTTTGATTGCAAGTTTAAGTGGGATCTTGGCTTGTTTAGCGATCTCTTCGGCGGGTACTTCGGTAATTTTTTGTATTGATCCAAATGTGGTCAACAGGCTTTTTCTGCGCGTTTCACCCACGCCCGGGATATCATCCAAAATACTTTTTACCATGGCTTTTCCGCGCTTATCACGATGAAAGGTAATGGCAAAGCGATGGGCTTCATCACGAATGCGCCTGAGCAGGATCACGGCGGGAGAGGTCTTTGGAATGTTCTGGGCCTGAGAATAGCCCGGAATGAACACTTCCTCGAGACGTTTGGCCAAACCGATGACCGGGATATTGTTCAATCCCAGATCATTCAATACGTTTTTGGCAATTCCCAATTGCCCCTTGCCGCCATCGATCAAAATAAGATCGGGCAGGATGGCATTTTCTTTTAAAAGACGCGAATAGCGGCGTTCTACAACCTCCCGCATGCTTTGGAAATCATCGGGTTTGTCAACAGTGCGAATAATAAACTTCCGATACTCGGATCGTTTTGCGGCACCGTTCTCGAAATAGACCATAGAGGCTACAGTTTCTTTTCCCTGAAAATGTGAAATATCAAAGCCCTCAATTCTAAGTGGCGGTACGGAAAGATTCAATGCCTGTTGCAGTGCTTCCACCATTTTGGTCGGTTGAGTGGAGAGCTTCATTTTTTGTAGCAGGATATCCTTTAAAAGCATATCGGCATTTTTCTGTGCCAAGGTAAACAGTTTGGCCTTTTTTCCTCGTTCGGGTCGAATGATCTTGATCGTTGAACCGGAGATCTTTTTAAGATAATCTTCGAAAAGCTGAAGATCATCTTCCAACTCAATAAATACTTCTTTAGGGAAGAGATTGGTTTTTGAATAATAGCTGCGAATAAAATCCTTGAGTATCTCCTGGCGGTTCTGATGTTCAATATGTTTTAAATGAAAACGCTCACGTCCGATCAGCAGGCCTTCACGCAGACGGAAGATCGTTACAATGGCATCGTGATCGGCCCTTGCCAAGGCGATCACATCACGGCTCATAAAATCCGTTTGAACGATAGATTGCGTATTCGTGTATTTTTTAAGTACCAGTAATCTATCCCGTATGCGAGCCGCGTTTTCAAACTCCATCTGTTGAGAGGCTTGTTCCATTTCTTCCGTCAGGCGTGAGATCACCGGTCGGGTATTACCATTTAGAAAGCGAATGATCTCTTCTATGGTTTTCTGATAGTCGGCTTTAGATATCTTGCCTATACAGGGTGCTTTACAATTTCCCAAATGATACTGCAAACAGGGTTCGTCATTGGGATTTCCTCCATCGTCGATCTTTCGGCGACAGGTACGAACGGGAAAAATTTTATAGATCGCTTTGATCAATCGCTTAACATGCCCCTGATCTGTGTAGGGACCGTAATAACGGGAACCGTCCTGTATAATATTACGGGTGGAAAAAACACGCGGAAAGGGTTCATTGCTGATACAAATATAGGGATAGGTCTTATCATCTTTCAGCATGATATTGTATCGTGGTGCATGTTGCTTGATGAGGTTATTTTCAAGAAGAAGGGCTTCCACTTCCGAGTCCGTAATGATCCATTCCATGTCAGCGATCTTAGAGACCAGAACCTGAGTTTTTGGATCTTGAGACGACCCCCGGAAATAAGATCGCACCCGATTCTTTAACGATTTTGCTTTCCCAATATAGATGATCGTCCGGTTTTGGTCGTAATAAATATAGACACCGGGCTTGTCCGGCACATTTTTTAGCTTAGTTTCCATGACGTCCATCACACTTTCTCCAACCCGGTTTGCAGGGCACTTGCAAAAATCATACATTTGCAGGAGAAATGCAAACAAAAGAGATAATAAGCAAGAAACAA
>CAZSGO010000250.1:0-2935 GCA_964606395.1 uncultured bacterium | reverse complement strand
GCAAATTCTTTTTGCGCTTCGTGAAAATTGCGCTGCAGGCTTTCAAAATAAGCGGCATCGAGTAAAACACCATCGGCAACGATCCATTGGTTATCATAAAAAACCTCGATCCAGGCGCTGATCAAATTGTTGGGAAGCATATTGTAGCCGAGAGGGCTGACTAAACCCTGATACAGGTCTTTTTTGACCATAAAGGCATGAAAGCGGCAAAGAATACCGCACGAATCAAGCAAGGTTTTCAGTAAAATACTTTTTGTAATGGAATATCCCCGTCCCTCACTCAAAACATGTGAAGCGGACAGAAGCGGCTTTTTTGAAAAACCGAATACGATATCGTTTTTTACATAATTAAGAATGCGAACGATCCTGTTCTTTTCGGACAGATTATTCCAGTTTCGTTCTTTTATTAATTCCTGGATGGCTGGTGAGTTGACATCAAATATTTTTTTCGGATCCTGTAGCAATATTACCCCGGTATTTTATCATTTGTCCAAAATATAGTGTTAATGAATGAAAGATAAAACGCTTTTTAATTTTCGGTTTTGAAAAATGATAAAAATATGATATTATTAGCACTTGAATATGGCCTTAAATCCCCTTTTTTTCTAATAATTAATGTATAATAATAATAGCTTAGTAGTACTAATATTATTATATTTGGGCATGAGAAAAATCAACTCCGCAGTAGACAGGATCGTTGCCCGAATTGCGGGTAAAAATGCAATGCTCGAATACCAGGCCTTGCGTGATTGGAATGCTGTTGTAGGTGAAGTTGTAGCGCAGGTTTCGGTACCTGTGAGGGTTGTTCATGGAGTATTGTACGTCAGTGTAAAAAACAGCACATGGCGTCAGGAATTGAGTATGCAAAAACCGCAGATTCTTAAAAAATATGAAGAGAAATTCGGAGCGGGTATCATTCGCGATATTCGTTTTCAATAAACTGCGGAAATATCACTCGTAACCTATAGTAAGGAGATATATGTACAGTAGTAGTACAAGCGATTACAAATCAGATAAGATCAAGGTATTGCAGGGGCTGGAAGCCGTCCGCAAACGCCCCGCAATGTATATCGGCGATACCGGAAAGCGTGGTTTGCATCATTTGGTTTATGAAGTTGTTGACAATTCAATTGATGAAGCATTGGCAGGATATTGCGATAAGATCACTGTCACTATACATAAAGACAATAGTGTTAGTGTAGAAGATGACGGCCGAGGTATGCCTGTAGATATGCATCCCACCGAAAAGAAACCCGGTGTGGAAGTGATCATGACCGTGCTTCATGCCGGCGGTAAATTTGACAAGGGAAGCTACAAGGTTTCCGGTGGACTGCATGGTGTGGGTGTTTCGGTTGTTAATGCACTTTCGAAGCATGTTAAGGTGACAATTTTCCGTAATAATAAAATCTACGAACAGGAATATGCCTGCGGTGACCCGATAACAAAATTGGTTGAATCGGGTAAGTCTAAAAACAACGGTACGATCGTTAATTTTTTGCCGGATGACAGCATATTTACGGAAAGTGTTTTTGAATACAATATTTTAAGAGAACGCTTGCGTGAACTTGCTTTCTTGAATAAAGATGTTCATATCGTCCTGAAAGATGAACGCAGTGATGCGGAAGATGTTTTCCACTACAAAGGTGGTATTAAGGAATTTGTTTCCTATTTGAATGAAGCCAGGACCGCGCTTCATCCCAAGCCTGTCTATATGGAAGGCGAACGCGATGACATCAGCGTTGAATTTTCATTTCAGTATAACGATACATACAATGAAAACTTCTTTTCCTATGTGAATTGCATCAATACCATTGAAGGTGGAACTCACCTTACCGGTGCCAGAACCGCCTTGACCCGTTCCTTGAACAACTACGCTCAAAAGAACAATCTTTTCAAGGTATTGAAAAAGAACAATTTTTCATTGAGCGGTGAAGATACCCGTGAAGGTATCACCGCTGTTTTATCGGTTAAAGTTCCCGAACCGCAGTTTGAAGGGCAAACGAAGACCAAACTGGGTAATGGTGAGGTAAAGGGTATTGTTGACAGTATTGTCATGGAAAACCTAAATGAATTTTTTGAGACCAATCCGAGTGTGGCAAAAAAGATCATAGACAAATCCGTTATGGCGGCCAAAGCACGCGAAGCTGCCAGAACCGCCCGTGAATTGACACGCCGTAAGAATGCGCTTGAGATCGGTGGTCTGCCGGGTAAACTGGCGGATTGTTCAATAAAAGATCCGGCACATTGCGAATTGTATATTGTTGAGGGAGATTCTGCAGGTGGTTCGGCCAAACAGGGAAGAGACCGGCGTTTTCAGGCCATCCTTCCACTGAGAGGAAAGATCCTGAATGTAGAAAAAGCAAGATACGACCGTATTTTGCAGAGCAAAGAGATCCAGGCATTGTTCACTGCGATCGGCGGTGGCTTACGTGATGATTTTGATGTGGAAAAGATCCGTTACGATAAGATCATTATTATGACCGATGCCGATGTCGATGGTGCTCACATCCGCACACTGCTTTTAACCTTCTTTTTCCGTCAAATGCGCGATCTTCTGCAGTTTGGGCATGTTTATATCGCCCAGCCGCCGTTGTATCGTCTAAAGCAAGGAAAAGTGGAGCGATATGCTTATGATGATAATGAGATGGCCATGTTGACCGCCCGAATGAACAAAGAACGTTCCGGCAAGATCAATCTGTCACGATATAAAGGTTTGGGAGAGATGAATCCGGATCAACTCTGGAGCACAACCATGGATCCCGAATCACGAACCGTTCGTCAGGTCAATCTTGATGACGCAATGGCGGCTGATCATATGTTCTCTGTTTTGATGGGAGAAAATGTGGAAGCCCGCCGTAGTTTTATAGAAGCAAACGCAAAATATGTAAAAAATCTGGATGTATAAACACTCTGTCATGTGACGGAATTTAGAAAA
>CAZSGO010000249.1:1840-2954 GCA_964606395.1 uncultured bacterium | reverse complement strand
TCAAGAACTATCTCTCCACTAACCGGAATGCGTTCTACCCTGCTTGTGTCAAAGTCACAAGCAAAGAGTAGCATAACGGTCATCAATAACATTAAGATCTTCTTCATTTTTGTCCCTTTCAGGTATATAAAATTTTATTTGCTTTTTATGGTTGATACGCCGGAAACAGATATTTTAGTCTGATCGGGCTTCCCGATATAATAAATACTGGAAGCACCCGAGCTACTGGCGTCGATAACCTTGATGGCGTGAACCTTACAGCTGGAACTGCCGGAGGCTTCAATGATAACCGTATCGCTAACCAGATCATAAGCTTTCATTTCTGAGGAACCGCTAACGTCTACGGTAAATGTTTTGCTTTTACCCCTTGCATTGAAGTCCGAGGCTCCGTTTGCATTGATCTTGATATCGTCAACATCAACGACAATATCAAAATCAGAGGCTCCCGATGCGATGAGGTCGGCAATTTCGGCTATAATGCTGATGTCACCGTCACTGGCACCGCTGGCATTGATATATACTTTTTTACCAAAAATATCAGCGTTGAAAATATCGCTTGCGCCCGATGTGATGATCTTAATATTATTGCCCTTTATGTTCATCATATCAAGATCGCTGGCACCACTTGCAGATATCTTTAAGTCACCCTTTGTTTCAAGATCTGTTTTCATATAAAGATCACACGCTCCCGATAAGGTGATCTTATCAAGATCTTTAACCGTTATGTGAAGCTTTAAAATATGATCTTTTCCGCCCCAATTGATCTTATTGACCTTATGATCAAAAGAGATCGAAAGCGTATTGTTGTTTTGTTCTACTTCAATGTAGGGCCGAAGACTTTTATAAGTTTCGATCACAAGTTCTTCTTTATCACCCTGGCTAAGATAAACATCAAACATTGACCGAACATCCAATTTGGAAAATGACTTCACTTTGATCTCTTCGGATTCAACAGGACCGGTTACAAGAACGGACCTGGCAAAGCCAAATCCAACCATTATAATGGTCAGAGCGATAACGATCTTTGTTATTTTATTCATTTTTTTCTCCTAGGCTTCTGTGGTTTTATATTTATAGATCAGGGTGGCACCCGCGTAACAGGCTCCTGCAAACA
>CAZSGO010000249.1:0-1740 GCA_964606395.1 uncultured bacterium | reverse complement strand
GTTAAGGCAATAAATATCTCTGCCAAACCGGGTATTATTTTCTTTGAATCCGAAATATCAACCTTACCCTCAACCAAAGCGCGTACATGGCCAAGAGTCTTGGTGACTACTTTAGGATCATATTGCATGAGTGTTTCTTCCTGAGATTGCGGCACTTCATAAATGTGCCACCTGTCTTTAAGATCATCTACCGACTCTGTCAAGAGAACTGACCCTTTGTCAATAAAGATCACATCTTGCAGAATGTTTTCCACTTCTGCGACTTGATGAGTGGAAATGATCACGGTTTTCGTTTCGTCGTAGAATTCACCAAGAAGCAGGTCGTAAAATTCCTTCCGGAACACAATATCCAACCCCAAGGTGGGTTCGTCTAGCAAAAGGACATCAACATCTTTCGACAGCGTCAACAGCAAATAAAGTTTTGTTTTCATTCCTTTCGATAAGGTGGCCACTTTCTGGTCACAAGGAAGATCACTTTTTGCAAAAAGACGTTCAGATTTTTCGCTGTTCCATGAATCGTTGACGGAAGCGGTATAATCGATGGTCTGTTTCACCGTCAAACGAGGATCCAAACCACTGACATCGGGAATAAAGGCAACACGTCCGTAAAGTTCATGTTTCCAATCCTGTATATTCTTGTCGAACAGAGATATCTCACCCTCGTAACGGAGCAGACCCAGTATACATTTCAGTAAGGTGGATTTTCCTGCACCATTCTTGCCCATAAGACCTATAATACGACCCTTGGGTATATCCAGATCCACATGTTGCAGAGCGGTGATATTTTTATAATTCTTCGTAAGATTCTTGATCTTAATATAGTGTTCCATTCCAATTCCCTTTATTAGAGGTAATACATCATTGATGTGCCGGCATTATCGTCGATCTCTTCGTTCATTTTTCTTTTCTTTTCCATGTTGCCGTCATTAAAAGTAGAAAATATTTTTGTGTCTTTCAGGCTTTGTGTCTTGTAAAAACGGGCACGGGTCAAAAATGGACAACATTGCTTTACGCCGCGTGATAACGTATCCTTCGGATTGGCGCTCTTGCGATGTTCCATGATGTCTGTTGATTTTTGTGTCTTGTGTAACATGAGATCTTTTCTGTTGTTCGGAACAGACATGTCTGTTCCCTACATTTGCCTTTGTACTTTAATCTTTGGTCTCTTATTTGACCGGTTTTACGATCCGGATCGACATAGCTCTTACATATGACATAGAGCTGTTGTGGCGTCTAATAAGTTTGTTGCTAAACATGGTCCTTCTCCTACAGATTATTTTCTGATTTGTTAAATTTTTCTTCTATCATTTTACACAGTTCATTTTTGCTGACACCAAGCATTTTGGCCTGTTTGATCATGTCCGGAACGGTTACGTCTTCAAAGTTGATAACCGCGGATTCTTTTAGAACATCCTGTGCGGGATCTGTGACGAAATAACCCTTACCCCGTTGCTTTTCAAGTAAACCCTCGTTGACGAGAAGCTGTGTGGCGTTTAATATTGTCTGAGGGTTCAAACGGTACTCGGCTGACAATTGTCTAACGGAGGGGATAGCTTCTCCGCTTTTCATTGCACCGGACATGATCGCGTCTCTGATGAGATCGGCCAATTGGAGGTATATAGCTTTTGAACTGTCGAAATTAATACTCATTGTGGTTCTCTTTCTGTTTCAATTCACACTAGTATTCCAGTGTTCTACACAAGTATAACACCATTACACAATACATGCAAGAAAAAAATG
>CAZSGO010000248.1:0-2957 GCA_964606395.1 uncultured bacterium | reverse complement strand
ACTAGTCACTAGTTTCTAGTTACCAGTTACTACAAGTCCATTCGCCACTTTCCGTTCACCTTCATGATCAAATTTCCTGTTATCCGAAGGATAATTCACAACACCATTGGGTGTTTTGCCTTTGATGACCATGGTCGTGGAGCCGCCGCCGTCAAAGTTAAGGGCATCTTTGCAGCCGAGCTTATTCATTAAGTCCTGCAATTCCCACATATCCATCCCGGCAGCTTCAGCGTGACGGCCGTCGATAGTGACGAAAAGTACATGATAATCATTTGTAATGCCAAAGGCTGTACGGGGATGTCGGTTAATATTGAATTTAACGGAATCCAGATCGGTCAATTCATTATCGAAGATCAGTAGGGGACCGGAGACAATGATCTCATCAAAGGCGGGATCTTGCGCCCAATCGGATTCGGGTCGTTCTAGGATCATTACAACTCCGTTTGTATCTTTGGCATAAGCAGATTCATTGATAAACTCGATCCTGTCGTTGGTTTCCGCGATGACCACACCGTTTTCTTGTAAGAATAAAACCGAACCGCCGACTTTCATATCAAAAAAAGAACCGTTAATTCCCGCCAATCCGTCATGTTGTTTAACGATCTCCGAAGTGGGTACCAGCTCATTTTTATACCAGATCAGTTCTATATCGCCATTGAATTTATTCATATCAACATCCAAAATGTTGATCGATGCAGGCGCAGCGTTCATATCCGGGGATTGAATGACTTTCCATACAATGGCATTATCGATCTTTTCTGAATGTGTCAGTTCGGTAAATTCGCGATTGGAAGAGCAGGATGCCAAGCTTAAGATCAGGATCAAGGCCAAGATTGAGGTAGAGCGTATTTTTTTCATGATTAGTCCTTTTGTTATTCGGGAAATAATGTAAGAAAATATCCATCATTAATAAAATGAAATATTTTGATTTTATTTATTAAACAATGATTAATTGCAGGGGCGAACCCATGCCTGTCATCCGTAGCACGAAGTGAGTAGGATGATGTTCGCCCAATAAGATATAAGGGCGGGCCAAGTCCCGCCCGTACATAACCTTAATGGTTTTATATAGGGGAATTAGGCTTGTATTTAATCCCCTTATTCTTTATTTTAGCGAGTTAAAACAGACAATGGAGACCGAATGTCCGAAACAGTAAAAAGCAATTCATATCCTTTTCCCGAGATCGAGCCCAAATGGCAGAAATTCTGGGAAGACAACAACATTTTTAAGACCGTAGAAGATCCTTCAAAACCCAAGTATTATATTTTGGACATGTTTCCGTACCCTTCGGGCAACGGACTTCATGTAGGGCACCCGGAAGGCTATACCGCCAGTGATATCATTGCGCGTTATAAACGCATGAAGGGTTTTAATGTCCTGCATCCCATCGGTTTTGACGCTTTCGGACTTCCTGCGGAAACCTATGCATTGCAAACAGGAACACATCCCAGCATTACTACAGCCAAGAATATCGAGAATTTTACCCGTCAATTGAAAATGTTCGGGTTCTCATACGATTGGAGCCGTGTGGTCAATACAACGGATCCGGATTACTATCATTGGACGCAGTGGATCTTTTTACAATTATTTAAAAAAGGACTCGTTTACGAAGCCGAAACGCCCGTTTGGTGGTGTGAGGGCTTGAAATCGGTCCTGGCCAACGAAGAAGTGGTAAACGGACGCAGCGAAAGGGGAGACCATCCCGTTAAACGTGTGATGCTAAAACAGTGGATGCTCAAGATCACGGCATATGCTGATCGTCTGCTTGAAGGACTGGATGATATGGATTGGCCGGAATCGGTCAAGGAAATGCAGCGCAACTGGATCGGCCGAAGCGAAGGTGCGGAAGTAGAATTTAAAGTAGATGGTCATGAAAAAGCTGCGATCAAGGTCTATACGACCCGCCCCGATACTCTTTTTGGCGCCACCTACATGGTGCTTGCACCCGAACATCCGCTTGTGGAAAGTATAACAGCTGAAGATAAGCGTAAAAAAGTTATAGAATACCGTGAAAAAGCCGCTTTAAAGAGCGATTTGGACCGCACAGAGCTCGCAAAGGATAAGACGGGTGTCTTTACCGGGGCTTATGCACTTAATCCCGTCAACGGCAAGAATATCCCGATCTGGGTAGCCGATTATGTATTGATCTCTTACGGAACCGGTGCCATTATGGCCGTTCCCGGTCATGATCAGCGTGATTATGACTTTGCTAAAGAGTTCGACCTTGAGATCATTCCCGTGCTTGAAGGCGGCGATATCTCGGAAGAAGCTTTTGTAGGTGACGGTTTGCACATTAATTCAGGTTTCTTGGACGGTTTAAATAAAGAAGATGCCATTTCTACTATGAATAAATGGTTGGAAGATCATCACTGTGGTCATAGTACGGTCAATTTTAAACTTCGTGACTGGTTATTTTCCCGTCAGCGTTACTGGGGAGAACCGGTCCCTCTTTATAAAGATAATGAAGGGAACGTTTACCCCATGGATGAAAGCGACTTGCCGCTGATCCTGCCGGAAATGGAAAAATTCGAACCCGGTGGAGCAGGGCAGAGTCCGCTCGCCAACGCCCGTGATTGGGTGGAATTTACCGGTGAAGATGGTAAACAATACTTCCGAGAGACCCATACAATGCCACAATGGGCTGGTTCCAACTGGTACTATTTGCGTTATATGAGTCCGAAATACAACGATGCACTTGTTGATCCGGCTGCCGAAAAGTACTGGGGACAGGTCGATTTTTATATTGGTGGCGCCGAACATGCCGTGCTGCATCTTTTATATGCTCGTTTCTGGCATAAGGTTTTATATGATATTGGCGTGGTTACTCATGATGAACCTTTTAAAAAACTGATGAATCAGGGACTAATTCTTGGAACAGACGGTGAAAAAATGAGCAAATCGCGCGGTAATGTGGTCAATCCGGACGATGTTATTGCAGAATACGGTGCGGATACGC
>CAZSGO010000247.1:0-2957 GCA_964606395.1 uncultured bacterium | reverse complement strand
AACATCATTTTCGGGAGAGTGGGGGATTGACGAAACGCTCGAAAAAATGATCAAGAGGAAAGAACTGCCTAAAATGATCATTGTAGGTATTGACAATCATCCTCAATATCGTTTGGATGAATATACGCCCTTTCCCTTTGAATATCACGGACAGAAGATCAATGCCGAAGCCCCGCTCTACGGTCAATTTATTGTTGAAACCTTAAAGCCATATATTGATGAACATTATCGAACCAAAAAAGGCCGAAAATTTACCGGTGTTTCGGGTTCTTCCATGGGGGGATTGGTATCTGTATATTTGGCACTTGAGTATCAGGACGTTTTTTCCAAAGTGGGTGCCTTGTCATCGGCTTTTGGAGTATGCCGTAATGATCTCATCGCTTTTATTGCGCAGCATCCCAAAGAGTATCCCATTCGTTTTTGGTTGGATGCCGGAACGAAAGAGGGTGAAAATATGGATATCGAAAGAAATCAACTCCCGATCAAAGATGCTCTTATCGCAGCAGGTTGGGAAGAAGGCGAAGAAGTAAATTTTATAATTTATAAAGGCGCCGAACATTACGAGAGCTTTTGGCGGCAAAGATTTGGGGACGTGTTAGCGTATTTGTGGGATAATCTTTGGCTTTGACTCTTTGCTTATGTAATTTCAACTATGATATATCATAATCTAAAAACTGATGTTATTGATCTTCCCTTGATCGGAGAAAAGAGACGAGAAGCCCTTGCCTCTGTAGGTGTTCATACCCTGGAAGATCTTTTATATTATGTGCCCCGCGCCTATCTTGACCGTCGCTCGGTGAAACCGATCGGGCAACTTATCGTTGGAGAAGAATGTACGGTGGTAGGAGAAGTTCAACGGGTAAAATTGATCCCTGCAAAAAAACGGAAGATCCTTAAAATTGAGATCGCCGATACCTCCGGCATATTAACCCTGAATTGGTTTCACGGAAGTGAGTGGATTCAAAATACGTTCAAGCCCGGTGATACCGTCTCGGTTTTCGGTAAAGTGGAATTTTATCGTGGGAATGCCATGACCCACCCGGATTTTGATATTATTGATCCAAATAAGGATGCTCTGAATACCGGAGGCGTGATCCCCGTGTATCCTTTAACTCAGGATTTGCGAAAAAGCGGTTTTACCAGTAGGTCGTTTCGGAAGTTATTTGCCTTGATCCTTGATAAACTGCATCCGGAACTGCCTGATCCCATTCCGGAAAATATCCTGAATGAAAATGTTTTGATGCCCTTTATAGATGCTATCAGACAATTGCATTTTCCGGCATCATCCGGTATGCTAAATAAAGCCATGTATCGCTTTAAATTTCAGGAATCGTTAATGCTTCAAAGCATTATTTCAATAAAAAAACAGCGTATTCAAGAACAAAAAAATCATGCAAGATGTGAAAAGGCCGGCGATATTTTACGGAAGCTGTATGAACACCTTCCTTTTGAGGCTACTGATGCGCAAAAGCGCGTTCTTAAAGAGATCTATAGCGATTTGAGGGGTGATAAACCTATGAATCGCCTGCTTCAGGGTGATGTGGGCTGCGGGAAAACATTGGTTGCGGCAATGGCTGCCGCTATAATAACGGCAAATGGCTTTCAAACAGCGATCATGGCTCCAACTGAGATCCTGGCAAGTCAACATTTTGACCATTTTAAAAATGAATTTGATCGTTTAGGTGTCAACTGTTGCCTTTTGACCGGTAAAACAACTAAAAAACAACGTGATCGTTTGCTGCAGGAAATTGCATCCGGCGAGGTTCCCATTGTGATAGGTACTCATGCTTTGATCCAGGAAGATGTGCAATTTCAGCAACTGGGTTTGGTGATCATCGATGAACAACATCGATTTGGAGTTGACCAGAGGGGGACACTGATTAAAAAAGGATTGCATCCCCATACTTTAGCTATGACGGCAACACCCATTCCGCGAACCTTAACCATGACGCTTTATGGTGATATGGATGTGTCAATTATTGATGAAATGCCCAAGGGGCGACTTCCGGTCAAAACAAAGGTGATACTCCCTACACGTTTACCGGGTGTATATGATTTTTTTGAAAAGGAAATGAACGCCGGTAAGCAAATATATGTTGTTTATCCTTTGATCGCCGAATCGGAAAAAATGGACCTTAAAGCCGTCGAAAAAGGCTATGAAGAATTAAAAGAGCGTTTTTCATCCTATCAAATAGGGATGTTGCACGGCAGGACCAAAAAAGACGATAAAAAGAATATCATGCAGGCTTTTATCGAAAACAGGATACAACTCCTTGTCAGTACGACCGTGATCGAAGTCGGGATCAATAATCCAAACGCTACTGTTATGCTTATCGAAAATGCAGAGCGATTCGGTCTGAGTCAATTGCATCAGCTTAGAGGACGTGTAGGCCGGGGGAGTGAAGCCTCTTGGTGTATTCTTGTTCAGAACAATCAAACCCGGATATCCACCGAACGTTTACAAATATTGGAAAAGAGCAATGATGGTTTTAAGATCTCCGAAGAAGATCTTCGTCAACGGGGACAAGGTGATCTGTTCGGTGCCCGCCAGCATGGTCTGCCGGACCTTAAATTCATCAATATGTTCTCTGATAGGCCCATAATGGAAAAAGCACGCAGAACGGCCTCTGATCTGATACAAAACGATCCCCAGCTTTTACTGCCTGTTCATAAAGAATTTCGTAGTTTCTTTCTTGACCATTACCGCGATAAACTCGATTATGCGGGAATAGGGTAGGAAGAAGTAATTAGTAAGTAGTAAGTAGTAAGTGGTAAGTAGTAATGAAGAATAGGATATTTTTTTATTATTAACTTATCTGCAGTTTTAATTTTTGGAACAGAATAGTATGCCAAAGCATATATAGCCTTAGTTTTAGCTTAGGTTTTTATTGTTATACATCATAATTGGAATTAAATTAATTGTTTGGAATATTAATTGGAGGAAAAGATGACTGATA
>CAZSGO010000246.1:0-2965 GCA_964606395.1 uncultured bacterium | reverse complement strand
GTGAATTTCTTGTTGTCCAATTCACCCGATTGCATAACAATGGAACCGTAATTCTGCTTATAAGCATAATAAGCCGCATTCAATATGTCTTCATCCGTAAGATTATACCGTTTTACCTTGGTATTGGAACGCCGTATGCCGCAATAATAACAATCTTTTCCACATATATTTGAAAATTCGATCAAGCCACGAAGATACACTTTATTTTGAACGTATTTTTCTTTGATCTCTGCTGCATAGCGAAACAACTCGTGCCTTTCCTCCCCCGTGGTCTTCAAGAGCGTGACAAGATCCGATTGAGTGAATGTTGTTTTTTTAAGGATTTTATTGATCATATTTTAAGATACCTTTAACGATTTTTAACTGGCAAGTTAGTATTATTTTGGCGATTCACCAAAAGAATTCGAACAAGGTAAATGCTTGTAGATAATTTATCTGATTATTTTATCGATACCCTTATGAACCAATGGTCCAATAAATATGCCCACGGGAATAGCAACGATCAAACCATGAAAGAATGCTTTTAAACATGCCAATAAGAAATTATCGCTAAACCCCAAATGCACCCAGGTCATGATCAGCGACATAAAAAAGCACATGATGGATGACATGATCATCGGTTCGAGTATTTCGATATGCTTTTCTTTCATTATAATCCTTCTCAGTATTTAGGGTAAATATTCAACAATAAAATCACTCATGGTAATGATACTATCGGCATAAGTTACAATATTATCAATTGCATCTTCTCTGTAATCCAAAGGAGTAAACATTCCATCTTCGTTTTTATCTAACCAATCGAAAGTATAGAGATTCATTCTAACAGTAACCCGAGTTGTTCGTCCGGGATAGATCTTAAAATAGCATCCGATGTATTCCCCTTCCTCCATATCACCATCTCCACCTCCATCTTCTGTATAATTCACATTGTAGAGTATATCATTAGAATTATAGTAGAGTCCATCGGTCCCGAAAATATTCACAATCGTATCATTTAATGTTGGATCATCCAATTCGATTCCCATGGGATCGGAATCATTAACCTGGGCAAATTCCATGGTATCTTCAGGATTATCAGGGTGTGTACAAACCCAATAGAACAGAACTCTTTGGAAAATCTTTATCCCTCTATATGTACCGGTATCCAATACAGCGCTCATATTTCTTTCACTATGGTACATTTCAGTATCGGATTCATAAAAATCGATCCATTCCTGATCAGCGGGACCTTCATGATAGATCGTATCTTTTGTAAATTGGATAAGTGGAATTAGATGCCGTATATCCACGATCGGACATGTGTAAGTGTCAACCGCTGCTTTTTGCATCCCGGATTCATATGAATTCCATAGTAACATCCGAAACTCAAGCGTCCCTTCTGATGCTTCTTCAACAGGTGGATCAAAGCAAGAAATCAGGACAAAAACAAGAACCAAAGACATTAGAAATAGATGTTTCGTTTTCATGAAAACCTTCCTTTCACATATGCTTAATGCGATTATTATTTCGATGTCTTTAAGTTATAAGGATTTGAATAATTATGCAAAATTAAAATGTTGAAGCGTTGAAATATTGCACTATTTCGCTAATTTATTTAACATAATTAGCTGACCGACTATCATATCCGGTAATTTTATCACGTCAGATAACTCACCTACCACTTTAAATCCCCACTTTTCCAGTAGATTAGCTGAGCGTGAATTAATATCCAAAAGTATGGCAAGCAAATGTTTAAAACCGAGTTCTCTGGCAATTGTTAATGACTTTTCCATCAACATGTTACCCAATCCTTGACCTCGGACTTCCTTGGAAAGGAAGAATGATATCTCGGCAACACTCTTTAAGGCTTCTCTACCCGCTCGCCAAGGTGAGAAATAAAAATAGCCGAGGATTTTCTGGTCTATCTCCAGCACAAAGATATGATAAGGATATTGATCATGAGCATCAAACCAGACTTTTCGATCTTTCACACTAAAGGTATTTAGATCAGCGGTATAATTTCCTTCCATTATGACTTCATTATAGATATCCGTCATAGCAGGAAGATCCTCGATCAATGCCTGTCTGATTGTGATTTCTGGTTCTATCATTTACCCACTTCTCAATTAAAGTTTGTGAGAATAATATATAAATTATATTTCCCATTTTGATGGATTATTTTGGATATACATTTTACAATTTTTATAATGCTCATCATCAAATACAATTTGATCATTAAAACGTGGCTTCCATGCAAATTCTTTATTGATTATTCTTGCTTTAATTGTGACTTTGGATTTAAATCCTCTAATGATTGATGACAAATTCTTTTTTTGTGAAGCAAATTCATGACCATGTTTATCTTCAGATTCTATTTTTTTCCGTATCCCATTTATTGTACCGACGCGATGCATCGCGTCGCTACTATTATATTGATTCTCACCTATCTTGATCAATGCATGCATATGATTGGGCATTATAATGAATTTCCCTAATAAAATATTCATATCCGGACGTATATCCGGTGTTTTCAACCATTCTTCCTTTGCGATTTTGCCGATTTCATTAATTTTTATTTCATTATCAATAATTTTGCCTAAATACTCTTTTCCATTTTTTGTATTAATCGTGACAAAATACCATGCTTCCCATTTATAATCCCATTTTTGTAATCTGGTGCTTTTTCTTCTGAAATGATCATATTGCTTATACGACATCCCCACTCCATTTTAATCAAATATAAGCAATCAATCTTCGGTTTTATATAACGATATTTCAACTGTGATTCACATCACAAAATGATATTTCGTGATAATAATAGTAAGGACAAGGCAATGCCTTGTCACTACACCTGTTTTGTCACGGGTCATTTATTCAATATTAGGTCCGAGTACGAACAATCCACCAGATCATTATCTTTCACGCCGAATCGTTTTAGATAACGCTCACACTGGATTTTTAATTGATCTTTCCCAATGCACCCATT
>CAZSGO010000245.1:0-2971 GCA_964606395.1 uncultured bacterium | reverse complement strand
ACGCCAACTGCGGATTCTCGCATCGCAGTTCCGTGTCCTTCGGACAGGAACGCTCTCCGAAATCCGCCCCGACAACATGTACCAACCGTTACCGCCAAGTTTGAGGAAAATAAAATGGTGGTTATTTGATAAGTCCGTTCTTTGGTTTTCTGCTCGCTCCAAAAGTTGCCGTCACAAAACTTGCAAATAAAGTTTGGTGCTATTGCCAATTTTCGCAGTTTGACAAGTTTTTAAAACTGTTTTGCAACCTGACTGTGTAGTACAATTTAGGAACAGTCGGCAGTTATTTGACAGTTTGGGTTGATATTCCGGCGATGTTGACCCCTCATTCCGGTGATATTGACCCCCTGTTATTTTAGGTTTCGGAATGACCGATGTATGACAAAATTACATTTTTCTTCTTAAACTTTCTCCTTTCAATTCAATCCGGTATGACGTATGTACCAAACGGTCTAAAATTGCATCAGCAATTGTTGCTTCGCCAATCACGTCAAACCAGCTTGCTACAGGCAGTTGGCTTACAATTATTGTTGCGGATCTGGCATGCCTGTCTTCAATAATTTCCATTAAATCAAGTTGATGTTGTTTTTCCAGGTGCGTTAGCCCAAAATCATCAAGTATCAGCAAATTAGTTTTTGATATTTTCTGCAAAAGCTGGTGTATTGTTCCTTCCAGGCGTGCCATTTTAGTGCGTTGTAAAAGTTTCTGTACATTAAAATACATTACTTTATATCCTTGTGCACATGCATGGTGACCCAGTGCCGAAGTGATAAAACTTTTACCGCACCCGGTGGCCCCAGTTATTAGTACCGATTCGCCTTTTGCAATATAACTACCTGTTGCAAGGGTCGAGACCAAGCCTTTATCAAGCCCCCTTGAAGCGTCATAATTCAATTCTTCGACAGAAGCCTGGTAGCGGAACATTGCCGCTTTCCGGAGTCGGTCGAAGCGACGGTTTTCCCTGTCCTGTATCTCTGCCTGCAACAGTATTTCAAGGCCTTCGGGTAATGTTAGTTCACTCATGCGTTTTGTTTCGGTCAACGCTTTCCAGCTGCTTTTTATTCCATGTAAGCGCAGCTCTGCTAATTGGTTCTCAATGTTGTTCATTTACTAAAATTTTAAATGGTAATTGATTGTTGTAATATTCTTTGCCCCTTATGTTGTTGTGTTCCGGCAGGGCTTTGTCCGGCTTTTTTTCTACGGTTCCTGTCATTTTGTTTTTTATGATGTTTTGTACAAACCTATAGCTGTAGTTTTGATGTTCGATGGCTATCTGGCAGGCTTTATCAAAGGTTTCCCCTGGAGTGTTGCGCCAGAGGCTAAACAACCCGTCGCACCCACGGTACAGGTGCTCCGGGTATCGGTCCCCGGCAAACATCAACTCAATCAGGCTGGCCAGGGCCTCGGATCGTTTAGATGCCTTGTTCCGGTAGTATTCAGGACTCCGGTTCAAGTAATGTTGATGGGTGGAGCACAGGTGGTTTCTGTCGGTAGTATAACCACCTTTTACAAAGCTTCGTTTATGGACGGCAACCATGTCGTTACCGGAAAAAATGCGGACAACAGACCTTGTGTAAACGACTTTAAGTTTTTTGCCGATATGCTGATATGGGGCACTATAATAATGCTTGTCCTGTCCCAGGTAGATATGGTTATTTTGTGCCAGTTTGTATTCTTTGTAATACTTTATTTCAAAGGCCGTTTCGGGCAGGGGTTGCAACAAATGTTTTTCATTTGACAGGAAGTGTTCCAGTCGGCAGTAATCCCGTTTTTGCATGCGGGTTTGGTTATGCTTTGCCGTATGCCCTGTTATGGCAGCATTCAGGTCTCCGAGCGAAAAAAATTGCTGGTTGCGTATACGTGCGTATACCCGGTTGTAAATTAGTTTCACCTGGTTCTCGACCAAAGCCTTGTCCTGCGGTTTTCGCGCACGGGCAGGGACTACTGCCATATTATAGTGGTTGGCAAAATCTTCCAGTGCCCGGTTTATTGTGGGCTCGTACCGGTTGGCTTTTGTTACAGCGGCTTTTAGGTTGTCCGGCACCAAAGCTTTGGGTGCCCCGCCCAGGCTTTCTAAACATAGCGTAAGGGCATGTGTAAAATCATCGGTCGACTGGCTTGGGACAGCCACGCAAAAGCCATAGTCGGAGTACGGCAAACAGGCTACAAAAACCTGGCATTCGATTATTTCTCCTGTTTTGCGGTCGATGTACGATAGCTTTTTACCCGCAAAATCAACAAACAGTTTTTCCCCCGGCTCGTGTTTTAACACCAACGATGGCCTTTTGGTCAGCAGGTGTTGTGATAAATGGAAACTAAACTGGCTTAAACTATAACCGGCTGGATGGGACATCCGGTATTCTTCCCACAATAACTTACGGGTAACACCTTCTCTTTTCAGCTCTTTCGTATAGTAGTCAAGGTTATCCGTGAGGGTGTCAAACCGGTCGTCCTTATAAGCCGGGTTGCCCGGATGAAAGACTTTTTCCAAATCATGGTCTTCCATTTTCAGCAAGGTATCAAGGCTTAGTTTTGAACTCCTGTATTTTTCAAGATAACTTTTTACGGTGTTTTTGCTGATGCTTAAATTCTTCGCAATAGGCTTTATTTTATAGCCTTGCTTGTGCAGTTGCAGTATTTGTTTTACCTGACTCATTCTTTTAGGTTTTCCGGCCATATCTGTTTTTTAGCAGTTAAAACTGCCAATTAACCAAAACCTATAATCTGAGGGGTCAGCATGCTCCGTTTTTCTGCCCGGAAGTTGCCTCAAGGGGTCAATATGCTCCGGTTTTTTGCAAATCAGAGCAAAATTTAACCTTTTTCTTCCCGGAAAGGGGTCAGCATCCGCCGGAATGTCATGAAAAAATACGCCTATTTTTCCTGCCTTGGAAGGGGGTCAGCTTGCTCCGGAATATCTATGGATTATGAGGATTACAATTGCATTTTTACTTAAAAAATCAAAGAAGCGTGA
>CAZSGO010000244.1:0-3012 GCA_964606395.1 uncultured bacterium | reverse complement strand
AAAAACATTACAATATTATTCTTTTTTCCAATACGAATTCGTTGGACTATAATGCTGTTGATAATAAAATAGAACTTAAACGAGTGATCAGATCTTCATTTGTTTCTCATGCACAAGGGCTGCTTAAACCCGACCCCGCTGCTTACCGGCGTCTTGTTGAACTTTTTAATATTGACCCATCGGAAACTCTTTTTGTCGATGACCGGCAGGAAAATATTGATGGCGCAAAAAAAGCCGGGTGGCATGCCGAACTTATTAAGAGCGAAGAAGGTTTGTTTAACGTATTTAAGAAATACCATATCAATTGACAGTATACGAAGGACAATTGATAATCATGAAAAAACTGCTGATTATTTTATTTGTGATCTTATCATTTTCTCAAGCCCAACAGTTGAGCGGACAAGATTATTTTCGTTACGCTATCCCCGAAGTGGCAAAAACCTGGGAAGGCTATGTTATTCTGGGTTCGGGCGCCACATTATCCGCATTGGCAACATTTGCCGATAAGCCCGTTCAGGAATTCATGACAAAGAAAGATTACCTGCCGCACTGGCTGAGTGCAGTTTCGGATTCGTATGTGGACCATTACTGGGCGTTCGGCGTATCGGCCCTGGGTGCATTGGGTAAGGGGATGCAGACCGGTAATTATGGCGAATCTTTTCGCTATTGGGCCGCTTCAAATATCGGGACCGTTGCACTGACCTATGCCCTTAAATATGGGGTTGGACGTTTGCGTCCGAATGAGAAAGACCACAAATCCTTTCCATCGGGACACAGTTCAGTAGCATTTGCCACTGCAACCATGTATCAGATGTGGTATGGCTGGAAAGCCGGGGTTCCCGCCTATGCTTTTGCGGCCATTACGGCATTTCAGCGTCTCGACGACAACCAGCATTGGTTCAGTGATGTGATCATGGGTGCCGCCATAGGTATTGCCGTTCCGTATATGTTCTACAAGGGAGAAGAAAAAGCGAAACTGGACCAAGGTCTGATCATTCCCCCGATGTCGATCTCAATTCCTCTGAATTTCCCGGTTAAAAAATAATGCCAAAGATCATTTCAAAAAATATGACCGATGCATTAATGACATGGTTTAACGCGCATCGGCGTGAAATGCCCTGGCGCGGTTCAAATGACCCTTATCACATATGGGTCAGTGAAATGATGCTGCAGCAAACGCAGGTAGCTACGGTTGGTCCCTATTTTCATAAATGGATCGAGCGCTTTCCGGATGTCTTTACATTGGCCAAAGCAGAGCTGGAAGATGTTTTAAAGATCTGGGAAGGTCTCGGATATTACACACGCGCACGTAATTTTCATAAAGGTGCAAAATATATTGTGGAGCATGCGGAAAATAATGATCACCCTTTCCCCAATAATTACGATGATTGGTTGAACGTTCCGGGAGTTGGCCCGTATACCGCCGCGGCTGTTTCCAGTATTGCTTTTGGATATCCTGCTGCCGTTGTAGATGGGAATGTTAAGCGGGTCATGGCAAGATTGTTTTGCATGGGCGACAATATCTCTACTCAACAATATCATAAAATGCTATTTGAGATCATGAACAAAGGGTTTCACGGGCATCACCCCGGCTGGGTCAATCAGGCCTGGATGGAATTGGGGTCTTTGCAATGTACGCAACGACCGGATTGCACGACTTGTCCATTACATAAATATTGTTGTGCCAATAAAAAAGGAGATGTTGTCAATTTCCCACGTAAGGCTGAAAAAAAGAAGATCCCTACACGTTATGGTGCGGCGTTTATCATTGAAAAAGATAATAAAGTACTGCTGCTTCGACGTCCGGAAGAAGGCTTTCTCGGCGGGCTTTGGGAATATCCCGGATATACATTAAAAGAACCGCAACCCGATTATCTCGGTAAATTTTGTGATAAGCACAATATCACGATCAAAGAAAAATTGCCCGCCATCGCTCGACATACCTATTCGCACTTTCATCAGGAATTGACATTATATAGAGGTGAACTAAAAGGTGAATGGAGTTCGGAGCATTGGATTGAGGAAAAAATGGTGAATACGAACGAGCAAAAAAAATTGGCAAGATCCAAGATGACAATCAAGATATCTGAGGCCATAGTTTAATAATGTATCAATCATTGTTCCACAGCCATTATCAGGCTCCATATTCTTAACTATAAAAGTCTTGCCTATCCACCCAAATACTATTAAAATCACAACGCGATGAATTTTAGCACACGCATACAACATCTACAGGACCTTATTGGGTCCAGTGAACGACTTCTTAGTGAAGCCATCCCCAAAGGACATATCGACTTGACATCCTCGGTGCCCCCTTTTCCGGTACCCGGTGTTTTATTGAATGCGGCACAAGAGATCATTCGCTCTGAGAACTTAAATTATACAGAGACATACGGTTTGCCAAAACTACGTGAAGCGCTTGCTGAAAAACACGAATTGGCATGGGGAGCCGAAGGGGTAACGATCACTACGGGAACCACGGAAGCCTTGTTTTGTGTTTTGGCTTCTATCATTAATCCCGATGATGAACTGTTGGTCCCTTCCTTAACCTTAAGAGCCCATGAATCGGTTTCCTATTTTTTCTCCGGAACGGTCAGAGAATACCGGGTTTCGATGGATACACCTTATCCCATTACAGCAGAAGCCCTGATCTCAATGATCACTCCCAAAACAAAAGCCGTTTTGCTGAACAACCCACTGATCGCGACCGGACAGCTTTTTGATTCTAAAGAATTTGAGATCCTATCATCATATTGTTCAGAAAGAGATATCTTTATTCTTGTTGACGAATCCTTCTTTGAGGTTCGTTTTGCCGGTTTTGATGCCGTTTCGTATGCCGGATATGCAGATCATGTGATCACTTTTTCAAGTATGACCAAATTATTCAGTATCAGCGGATTGCGTATCGGCTGGTTGTTTGCCCACCCCGAGATCACCGAGGCAGTGAATTCTGTGCGCTATATTTCTTCTACATGCGCCAATACCTTTTCGCAGCGTTTTGTGTTGCGCATG
>CAZSGO010000243.1:0-3021 GCA_964606395.1 uncultured bacterium | reverse complement strand
CTGCGCGTGCGCGCCAGCTTGAAGCAAGCAATCCCAATATGGTGTTTTCGGTTCAGACGGATCGAAAAACCAAATATCAAGACTATATTGATGTGGTTGATCAGTTAATTGCTGCAAACGTCAAGAAACTGGCACTTATTGGAACGCAGTAGGAGGCATTATGGCGATAAAGAAAAAATCAAAAGCTAAAAGCGGAATTCCGACCTCCTCTATGTCTGATATTATTTTTATGTTGCTCATCTTCTTTATGGCAGCAACATCATTAAAGACAGTTGAAGGACTAAAGGTTAAACTTCCACGCGCACGATCTATTGCAAAGCTGGACACACCGAAACAATCGGTACTGTTCGTTTTCATCGATCGTACGGGAAACATTAGTATTCAAGATAAATTGTTAAATGTTGAAGATGTTTCAGAAGTGATCTATCCCTTACGCAGAAATGATAACATGTTAACGATTTCGATGCGATCGGATCAGGAAACACAAATGGGTATCGTCTCAGATGTTCAAAATGAACTTAGGGATGCAAGTGCGCTGAAAGTAAACTATTCAGCAAAACCAAAATAGATAGAACAGGAGTCATATAATGCCAGCAAAACAATTTGAACGCTTTAAAGCCCGTTCCGGTTTTATGACCGAGATCGCAATTGTGGCTGTTTTAGCATTGGTTGTGTTATTTGTCTATCTGTTTCCAAAATTTGAACGCGAATCGCAATTAGAAAAAGAAACGGTAATTGAATTTATACAGTCTGAAGAGATCCCGCAGATCGAACTTCAGCAAATGCAAGCCCCGCAGCAACGCCCTTCGATCCCGGTTATGAGTGAAGACGAAGAAATCTCTGAGGACTTCACGATCGACGATATGGATTTTGATGATTATGAAGCAATCGATGCACCCCCACCTCCCCCAAGTGGCGGAGATGGCGGTATTGTAGTTGAGTTTATTGCTTATGATGAGCCACCAACACCTATTGGCGGCCAGGCTGCTATTTCCCGCAACACGATATATCCTGATATTGCCAGAGAAGCTGGAATCGAAGGAAAGGTTAGTGTTCAGGCGTTCATCAACGACAAAGGCGATGTGGAACATTGTCTTATAATGAAAGGAATGCCGGGCACGGGGTTAGATGAAGCTGCTATTAATGCAATCAAAAAGACAAAATTCAAACCGGCAAAACAGCGAGATAGAAATGTAGGCGTGTGGATCGCAATCCCTGTCACATTCAAGCTGAACACAAAATAGATTGAATATTAAACCTGTGGTATTATGTGTAAACGTAGTAACGCAGGTTTTTTATATTCGGTAATAATCGAACACATAATAGAAAGGGCGAAGATGAACAAAAAGCGACATATCTTGTTTGTAACTTCGGAAAGCGTCCCATATGCCAAATCCGGTGGACTGGCCGATGTTGCCGGCGCACTTTCTAAAACGCTAGCAGAAATGGGGCACAAGGTTATGGTCGTTATGCCATATTATGCCACTATTTCTCCCGACTTGATACGATCAGACGACCCCCCGTTTTCCATGAATGTATGGATGGGCGATACCGAGGAATGGTGTTTGGTTCATCCGAAAAAGATCAATGAAAATCTTGAGTACTATTTTATCGATTTTCAAAATTACTTTTTTCGCGATGGGATGTACCACAATCTTGCCATGCAAGATTATCCTGACAACCCAAAGCGATTTGCATTTTTATCTCAGGCCGCCATGTACTTATGTAAAACCAAACAAGTGAAGATAGACATTGTCCATGCGCACGATTGGCAAACCACGGCAGCTCTTGCGTATTTAAAAACACATCACTGGAACGATGAATTCCTGGGTGGCGCAGCAGGGGTTTTGACCATACATAATATTGGATATCAAGGGAAATACCCTAAAAATGATTATTCATATCTCGGTTTTCGAGAAGATGATTTCAACCAATATGTTTTTGAAGATTTTGGCGGTATCAACCTACTAAAAGGTGGCATTCATTTTGCTGATATTGTTAATACCGTTAGCCCTACCTACGCCAACGAAACGCTAACCCCGCAATATTCTCATGGACTTGATGGTATGCTTCACATGAAGGGAGAGCAGTATATTGGCATTCTTAATGGTGTTGATTATACAGAGTGGGATCCCAAGAACGATACGCTAATTCCACATAAATACGATGTAAAGGATATGTCCGGAAAAACACATTGTAAACAAGCCTTAAGAGAACATTACGGATTGAACCATAATGAATCACCCATCATTGGGATCGTCAGTCGAATGGCAGAACAAAAAGGCCTCCACATGTTGGCAAACAGCATTGAGGCTATTGTAAAGAACATGAAGGTGCAATTTGCCATTCTGGGGTCCGGCGATAAAGATCTTGAAGGATATTTTGCATCATTAACAGAGAAATATCCGGGGCAGATCGGAGTGCAGATCGGTTATAATAATACACTTGCCCACAAAATTGAAGCCGGCGCGGATTTTTTCATCATGCCGTCGTTATATGAACCATGTGGATTAAATCAGATCTATTCCCTTAGATATGGTACTCTGCCAATTGTTCGTGCAACGGGCGGTTTGGAAGACACTGTCGAACAATATGATGAAACATCAGGTGAAGGTACGGGGTTTAAATTTTACGATGCCACAGAGAGAGCAATCTATAACACAGTGGGTTGGGCAGTATCAACATTTTATGATCGACCAAAGCATTACAGGGGAATGCAAAAGCGCGCAATGCAAAGATCTTTTTCTTGGGAAGACAGTGCAAAACGCTACGAAGCGGCATATGAACAAGCACTTACAATCAAGAAAGAACGAGACAAAGAATAGAATAATTTATTATAAACCAAAGGGCTCGATTTATCGAGCCCTTTTTATATGCGATAATATAAATTGTATAAGGGTGATGGCGAGGAGAGGCTTAATAGAAATTAAATAATATTTGTCTAACGGGAATACATTCTAAAACTTCGTTTCACGTTTCACGTTTTTATTATAATCTTTAACAAGCAACAGATAAGTAAGA
>CAZSGO010000242.1:0-3023 GCA_964606395.1 uncultured bacterium | reverse complement strand
TTGAATTTCGGATACGGTCCCGCAGACGAACTGCGCAAGAAATTGCTCACGCTGTGGAACATGTATTCCTTTTATATTACCTATGCCGAGATCGATAATTACGATCCGACCAAACAAAGCGTCGATTATAAAGATCTTAACGAATTGGACAAATGGGCCTTGGCAAAAGTGAATGCTTTTGTCAAAGAAGCCGGAAAAGATTTCAGCGAATTTCATGCCGAACGCCTGATGCGCAAGTTTGAAAAACTGCTGGACGAAATGTCCAACTGGTATGTCCGCCGTTCCCGCCGCCGTTTCTGGAAAAGCGAGAACGACAGTGATAAGCTGGGCGCATATTACACGCTGTATACCGTATTGAGAACGATCATTACGACCATTGCTCCGATCCTGCCCTTCGTCAGCGAAGATATTTACCAGAACCTGGTTCTTTCGGTCGACAAAGACGCCCCCGAATCGGTGCATTTGCAGGACTTCCCGACAGCCGATGACAGCATGATCGATGAGGACTTGTTGAACAAGATCGATACCATCATCAAAGCCGTCGAAATGGGCCGTAGCGCACGTAATAAGGCTAACATCCGTACACGCCAGCCATTGGCGAACATGCTGTTCAAAGCCAAGAACGATAAAGAAAAAGCCTACATCACCGAACTGGCCGATCAGATCAAAGAAGAGCTGAACATCAAAGCCGTAACACTGGTCGATAGCATTGATGCTTATGTCTCTTACGAAGCCAAACCCAATTTCGTCACACTGGGCAAGAAGGTCGGCAAAAACATGCCGCTGATCGTTAAAGCATTGAAAGGCATGGACGGCGCACAAGTTGCCGCACGGGTTCAGGCCGGCGATACCATCGCCATTGCCGGGATCAACGTATCTCATGACGATATCAATATTGTCGTGAACGAAAAAGAAGGCGTGGTTGCCGTGGAAGATAAAGGCTATGTTGTGATCCTGGATGTAACCCTTACACCCGAACTTGAGCAGGAAGGCATGGTCCGCGATCTGGTCCGCCACATCCAAACTTTGCGAAAAGAAGCCGATTTTAACGTTGATGACCGTATTGAGCTGAATCTTGAAGCCAGTGAGCTTGTTATGGGTGCTATCGCGGTACATCGCGAATATCTTGAAACTGAGACACTTGCAACAATTCTTGAAAAATCCGAAAAAAGCTATGATGCTCAAAAAGAAATAAAAGTTGGAAATGAAGTAATAATTATTAATATTATTCGAGTAAAATAATCTACAGAGAGGACGTATTTATGCCGGACGTAAAAAGAAAAGGCCCCAAGCTGACAAAAGCCGAGAGGAACCGTTTCCGGAAGATCATTCTAGAAAAACGCAATGAAGCCATTACGCAGATCGAAACAAAGCGTGAATCATTTATAGATAGTTCCCCGGGCAGCTCACAGCTGGATTCCAATTACGCCTATCATATGGCTGATGTTGGAACCGATGCGCAGGAACGTGAAAAAGCGTTTATGCAATATGCACGTGAAAACAAATTCCTGACCTTCCTGGACAAAGCACTTGAACGGTTGGAAAATGATGCCGATTACGGTTATTGCAAAGAATGCGGCGACCGTATTCCCGATGAACGCCTCGAAGAGGTTCCGCATACCACCCATTGCGTGAAATGTAAATCAAAGATAGTGTAACCGGTAACTAGTTACTGGTAACTAGTGATTGGTATAAATGTAGGGAACAGGCATGCCTGTTCCTTTTCTTATGCGCAAGAAAAAATATCGTAGGGGCTCGACATCCATCTTCGCTTAAGCTTCGATGGACAGGTGTCGAGCCCTTTTCTTTTTGACAGGATTAATTAGACAAGATAACAGGATGTACCGGAAATGCGAAGAAAACTGTCATCCCGAGCCCCGAAGCTTCGGGGAGGGATCTATTCATGCGAAAGAGATTATGAAATGATTCTTGTTCAACCCCTTCAGGGTTGTTTTTTTTGGGGATGGATATTTTCCAGACCAGCCGGCACCCATCCCTCGTCAAGCCTCGGGTTGGTCGAGCTGGCAGGTCTGAATATTACACACCCCCGACCCCGATGCTTCGGAACGGGGTATCCGGGATAACGCGCTATTTTTCTTTTTTGTGGTCTTTGTTCCTTCGCGGAAGATATTGCCGTGAGCTTATGAATCTTTGTGGTTGATAAAAGATGTGACTTTGTGGTACTTTGTGTCTTTGTGAGAGGTGTTGTGCCTTGCATCTCCGAGTGAGGCTTTTTAACAAAAAATTAAATTGGACACCAAATTAATTTAAATTATCTTTAACCGTCTGAAACGAACCCGAAAAACAGTGACAAATGAAGCGGAAAATCCTTTTTATCATCACGGGATTATCGTTTGTTGTGTTTGCCGCCGCGCAATCGCAGAGGGTTTTTGTTGCCGGTGCTTTTAAGGAAGCCGTTGATTTTGATCCCGAACAGAGAAAAGAAGTTCGGGACGATAAAAATATCATGTTTGCGGACACGCTTTATGCGGATCTTGATCTGGATGGTTTGAACGATCGCATCAGCTGCGAGAATGGACTTCATATTGCCTTCCGGAGAGAGGATGGATCATACCGAACCGTAAAATTATCGGACGAGAACGGAAAGATCGGGATCTATGATCTAAACTCTGACGGATTTCCGGATATTATACAGCAAAATACACTGTTTAGCCGATCGTTATTTTATGCCAATACGGGCATCAAAGCCTTAGTGCCCGAAATGATCCCTATCACGGAAGATACAAAAACCTACTTTGCCTTTAATAATTATTCAGATACAAGCGGCATCAATTATTATCCTTCTCTCGATAATAAGCATATTGCCTTCGAGATCACGGAACAAGGACTGTATCTGCTACCTGAAGATAATTGGTCCGGCACCGCAACATTGACCATTGCCTACGGGAAAGACAATTTAAGCGACACCGTTCATTGTCCCATTATTGTCCTTGCTCAAAATGATGCCCCGGTCGTTGATTCTCATATAGACACGCTATATATTCTTGAAGACCATGAACTGG
>CAZSGO010000241.1:0-3030 GCA_964606395.1 uncultured bacterium | reverse complement strand
CTATATTACACGGCAATAAATTAAAGAGGAAAATATGGAACACTATTACAGTGTCATCTTAGCCGGTGGTGTCGGAAAACGATTTTGGCCTTTAAGCAGAAAAAAACATCCTAAACAACTGCTTGATATTGTCGGCAATAAAAGCATGATCAATTTGACCATCGACCGTTTAAAGATCATAAATGATCTTGATCATATATTTATCATGACCAATAAAGAACAAGCAAAAATGATCATGGCGCAAAATAAGACCCTGACCGAAGATAATTTTATTATTGAACCCTCGGGTAAAAATACGGCTCCTGCAATTGGACTTGCCGCCATGCATTTATTAAAAAAAGACCCCGATGCCGTCATGGGCTTGTTCCCGGCAGATCATCTTATTACGGATCTAAATAAATTCTCAGTTACAATTAAGGCAGCTATTGAGGCCGCGAAATCAACAAAAACGCTATTCACCTTCGGTGTCAGACCCACCTATCCCGCCACGGGATACGGCTATATTCAAGTTGATAAAGACGTTGAATATACCGGCAGTGTTGTGCCAGAGAACACTCAAATATTCAATTCAAAAACATTTGCCGAAAAACCGGATCCCAATACAGCCAAACTGTTTCTTAAATCTGGCGAGTTTTTCTGGAACAGCGGTATGTTCGTTTGGAAAGCTCAAGTCATTTTGGATAAGATCAATCGTTTCTTGCCCGAGATCGGCAGGATCCTTCATGAGATCGGTGACTTGATGGGTACTCCGCAATACGATCGTCAAATAAATAAAAAATGGAAAACGATCACACCTATTTCCATCGACTATGGTGTATTGGAACAATCTTCCCGCATTAATGTTGTGATAGCTGAATTTGACTGGAACGATGTAGGAAGCTGGGACACGGTTTACAAGATCGAAGAAAAGGATAAAAACAAAAATGTTTTCCGCTCCAAGGGGATGATGCTGCGCTCAAGCGGAAATTATATTTACAGTAACAATCTTAAAATATTTGGCTTGGGTGTTAAAAACCTTGTCATTGTTGAAAATGAAGGTGCTTTGCTCATCTTGCCTCGTTCGGAAGCGGAGAACATCAAAGAGATCGTTGATTCACTCCCTTTTATCGGGGAAGAGGAACTTCTATAGATGATGAAGCCCAAAAAACTCCAGGAATTGCTGGCATCTTTTTTGCGAGAAAACGAATTGGATATTGTTTACGGTATCGGCGCTTTTTCGGGCGGACATTGCGTGATTAACGAAAATCGCGTTGTCGTCGTTAACAAGCGAATGCCGGTTGAGGAACAGCTTCGCGTTTTTGTTACGGTCATATTGGATCTTGAATTGGATTATTCGGGGATAAAAAAAGAAGTCAAAGACTACATCGAACGCTATATCACGCCTTAAAGTTAGCGCGATGCTTTATCAGTCGATCGGGATAATTACTAAAAAAGCCATCGACACCATCCGCTATTAATATTTTTGCTATTTCGGGATCATCAACCGTCCATACATAAACTTTTAAGCCATGATCATGTGCAAGATGGATCCATTTATTATTTATTGTTTGAACGTTCAAATGCACTGCGATCGGTTGTAACTGACGGATGCGTTTTTTCAACTTTTTGGGACGTCTGTTATACAACAATCCAATCGGCACCTCGGGACAAATTTCATGAAAGCGACGTAACTCGTGATAGTAAAAAGAAGAAACAAAAAAATTCTCAGCCTTCCAGTGCCCCGTTCGAATGCTGCTCCTGATCACCAGCGCCGTTGCTTGAGCGGATCGTTTTCCTTTTAATTCAACATTCATGTCTATCTTGGCATCTAAAAAATCCAATGTTTCTTTTAGTGTGGGGATATGTTCGCCTTTACCGGCATCAAGTTTTCGGAGTCCCGCCAGCTTTCTGTTTTTGATCTTTCCGCGTGCGCCCGTGATCCGTTTTAAGCGTTTATCATGAAAAACAAGCACTTCACCCGTTTTACAAATTTGAACATCAAGCTCAATGGCATCTGCCTGCATGTCAAGGGCTGAGCGAAAGGCGGCCAGGGTGTTTTCCGGCTCATATCCGGATGCGCCTCGATGTGCTATGATGGGAATTCTATGCATAACCGTTGGGGTTCTTTTTTTGCCAGTTCCATGAATCTCGTACCATATCCTCTAAAGTCAAGGTCGCCTTCCATCGCAAAAGTTTTTCCGCTTTTGAAACATCGGCATATGAACTTGCCACATCTCCCGGACGACGATCAACGATCTGATGAGGAATGGTTATTTTATTTACCTTTTCAAATGCTTTAATAACTTCAAGCACGCTATGGCCTCTGCCGGTTCCTAAATTATAAATGGCCGGATTCTCTTCCGCTTTGGGTCCCTTTAAGGCTTTAACGTGTCCCTCCGCAAGATCCATAACATGGATATAATCACGTACTCCGGTCCCGTCGGATGTGGGGTAATCGTCACCAAATACTCTGAGTGCTTTTAAACGGCCCACAGCAACCTGAGAAATGAATGGCATAAGATTATTGGGAATGCCATTGGGGTCTTCGCCGATCAATCCACTTTTATGTGCACCAACCGGATTAAAATAGCGTAAAAGCGTGACAGACCAATCTTTATCTGCTGCTTTCATATCACTTAAAATATTTTCTATAAATAATTTTGTCCGGCCGTAAGGGTTCGTAGCCGATGTAGGTGTTTCTTCCGTAAACGGTACATCATCACTCAAGCCATAGACAGTAGCCGATGAGCTGAAAACGATATTTTTAACTCCGGCTTTCGCCATTTCTTCACAAAGGACCATCGTACCATAAACATTGTTATAATAATAGTCCATGGGTTTTTCCACCGATTCGCCTACTGCTTTTAATCCCGCAAAATGAATAACCGCATCAATATCGTGCATTTCAAAGATCTTCCGGAGTGCAATGCCATCACAAACATCCGCTTCATAAAGTGTTAGCGATCTTCCGGTGATCTGTTTTACCCTTTCTAAAGATCCTGGATTGCTGTTGCAAAAATTGTCGACCACAACAACATCATATCCTTCTTC
>CAZSGO010000240.1:0-3042 GCA_964606395.1 uncultured bacterium | reverse complement strand
CCATGGACGGACTTCCCGTAACGGTTCGTTTACTTGATCCTCCTCTGCATGAATTCGTCCCTCACGAAATTGAAAACCAAGCTGAAATGGCCAAAGAAATGGGAATTTCACCTGAAGCTGTTAAAGCTAAAGTTGATTCTCTTGAAGAATCTAACCCCATGCTCGGTCACCGTGGTTGTCGTTTGGGTAACACCTATCCCGAGATCACCGAAATGCAAACACGCGCTATTATTGAAGCTGCGTTGAATTGTAAAGCAAAAGGTATTGATGCCAAACCAGAGATCATGGTTCCCCTGATCGGAACTAAAGCTGAGTTTGTGATGCAAGAAGGGATCATTCGCGAAACCGCTGAAACGGTATTTGCCGAAAAAGGTGCCAAGGTAGATTACCTGGTAGGTACCATGATCGAAATCCCGCGTGCTGCATTAACAGCCAATGAAGTTGCAGAATCTGCGGAATTCTTCTCATTTGGAACAAACGATCTCACACAGATGACCTTTGGTTATTCTCGTGACGATACAGGCGTATTTATGCCCGTCTACTTGAGCAAAGGATTGTTAAAAGATGATCCTTTCCAGAAATTGGATCAATCCGGTGTTGGCCAATTGGTCAAAATGGGAACAGAAAAAGGCCGCTCAGTTCGTCCAAACCTCAAAGTAGGTATTTGTGGCGAACACGGTGGTGAACCTTCATCAGTCAAGTTCTGCCACAGTGTTGGCATGAACTACGTATCATGTTCACCTTTCCGCGTTCCGATCGCACGCCTTGCAGCAGCACAGGCAGCGATTGAAGAAAAGTAACTACTGACCGGCCTGTCCAACGAAGCCTTGGCGTAGTTGGATGACCGATAAATCAGATCGCATTCATTGCGCTTTGAAAATATATAAAAGACCCCTCCAAAGAGGGGTTTTTTTATTGAGAGTGAAAAAAAATAGGAGTTTTTGTGAGCTGTATCACAGATGTACCCTGTAGCTTATTATTATATAAAATGCTTTATTATATTGTTAAATGAGAAATAGAAATTCGATGAGATTGGGTGGTTATGATTATGCGAAAAATGGAATATATTTTGTAAGTAATGTTGTACAAAATAGATTGTGTTTGTTTGGTTGGATCATTAATAATGTTATGATCTTAAGTGAAGCAGGTAAAATGATTGAAAGATGGTATTTAAGGTTGGAAAATAAATTTGAGGGAATTAAATGCCATGAGTATATAATTATGCCAAATCATTATCATTTTTTAATAGAGATCCTTCCCAATCAAGAAAGTAATATAGACAGTTCAATTGTGGGGGCGGACCCAAGTGTCCGCCCAAAGCAAAATCTAAATTTATCCCAAATTCTCCAATGGTTCAAGACTATGACTACCAATGAATATATAAGAATGGTTAAAGAAAAAGGATGGAGGAACTTTAACAAAAGATTATGGCAAAGATCTTTTGATGATAGAATTATGAGAGGATATGAGATTGAAAGATATAAGAATTACATCAAAAACAATCCTAAAAAGTGGAAAGAGGTTTGGAAATAAAAGATAGAAAAAGTGAGGATGATAAAAATAGGGCGGACACTTGGGTCCGCCTCGGCATTCTCATTTTAATTAGTATAGTCTTTTTAATTTTTGCACTTTATCATTTCTAATACATATACTTCGCAACGACATCGATCAGATAGGTGATCTTGGATCTTTCGTTGTGGTCGAGGTTCCCCTCGCGTTTCACTTGTTTAAGTGCTTGCTTGAGGAAATCTTTGATATTGTCCAATTTGGTATTCTTCTTGCCCACATCTCCCTCAATAAAGCGTTTTTGTAAATGATCAAAAACGGTCTGCTTCTTGGGGATCTGTTCATCATCTTCCATCCGGTCAAAAAGACCTTGCAGGGTTTTTAGCGTAGCGCGGTCGTTTTCGCCCAGACGGTTATAAACAAAAGCTTCTTGAGGAGATTCCGACAGGACGGTAAAAAGATAGGCCAAATAATTACTGATACCCTCAAGTTTGGGATAATCCAGTTTTTCGGCGGTATCGTAACAGGTATGATATTGCCGGAACTTTCCGGTGGTCATAAACAGATAGGGCAGGTCATATTTATGCAAAGGGATATAATCACCCGAAGGGGGAATGGCATGAGCGCCCATGCGCATGGGCGAAAGATTTTTTACGGCAATTTGCATTTCATCAAGAATAGCGCCGACACCCGATTTTTCCGCACCGATCACAAAAAAGATCTCCTGGAATTTTTCCGGTACCCGCCCTTCACCCATACGGTGACCGAGCATATCAAGAATAATTGCAAGATCTATCCGTTTAATGATCTCCGGGAAATCGTTACAAAAATGTTCCACACCCATGTGTTCGGAGTTAAAGAATGGAGGTTCTTCGGCATCGAAACAAGCAAAGATCAACGAACGGCGGTCGTTATCGTTATATTCTTCGGCTTCAACGAAATGCCTACCTGCATGCAGCAGGGCGGCAACCGCCGAGGCATTATCATCGGCACCGGGGTAATAACGCAAACCGGTTTTATGTTTTCCAAGATGATCATAATGAGCATCCACCAAAATAAAGCGGTCTCTTAGCTTGCCCCGTCCCGGAACAACACCAATGATGTTCGACCCGGTCACACCTTCCGGCAGTCCGCCAAATTCATGAATATAACCGTTAGCCGTACCGGGACCGATACCCGCACGCATCATATTATCGATAATATAGTCCCGTGCGGCTTTAGAACCCGGGGTTCCGGTTCTTCGCCCACTACATTCTCTGGAAGCCAGAAAATGCACGATGTCGATAATAGGATCTATCATTATATGATTAACTTTTCAGCATGTTTTTGTTCTAGATAATTGATATAAAAAATAGTACTAATTAATGGTTTAACATCATACTTTTTTGTGTCGTTTTGTAAAATATTATTTAGCTCTTCTTCATTGAATAAATTTTTAAGTAAAACTGAATTATTATAGATTTTCAATACGCCTTGTAAAGTTGAATTATCTACGTAAAGAGATTTATTATTACGAGCAAAAAGTGTTCGAATTTT
>CAZSGO010000239.1:0-3078 GCA_964606395.1 uncultured bacterium | reverse complement strand
AATGTTCCATAAAAACCCAAAATTGGTCAAGTGGTTCGAGAAGAACTTGCCCTACGACCCCATCAAAGTCCTGTACCACGGCTATCATGCCCCGATCCGTTACGATCTGTACAAGAATTTCCTGCTGTTCGAGCATGATGACGAAGCCTTGTTAGAAACCGAGAAAGATGTCAAGACCGCACAGCGACGGGTCAATCTCTTGCTGACGCTCGAACGTATCCTGAAAAACCTGGATAAATTCGATAAAGAGCGCGAAGAGGAAATGCTCTTGAAATTGGCGTCCATCGTCAAGGAATTGGGCTTTTACAACTGCAACCGCAAGATGACCTCCATCCAGCGGGCATTGGCGGAACTGATAAAATACCAGCAAAAAGACGGCAGTTTTCCCGTTTCGCTTGCCGGGAACGTGTTTATTATTGAGACCATTCTGGAATACGGCGTGGTCAACAATCCCTACATGGAGAAAGCATTGCTTTGGTTGCTGCGCCAACAAAACGCCGATAAAGGCTGGGGCACGACCACCGCAGATTACTCGGATGTCTGGATAACGACCAAAGTCCTGCATTGCTACTCCTACAGCATGAAATACATGAACAATACCAAGATCCGCAAGGGCATTGAGTTTGTTCTGTCGCACCTCTACGTGGAAAATCCCGGCGGGATCGTCGAAGGCAAGACCGCATGGGAAACTTTCCGAGGCGATTTTATGATGGAAGGAGCTTATGTGGGCGGCGTGCTCTCCGTACTGGAAATGTGCGCGCGTTTGAACGTTTCTTACGAAGATCCGCGTGTGAACGTGATGCTGGACTGGCTGAAAAGCAAGCAATTGCAGACCGGTCACTGGCCTACGCAAACCTACGATATATTCAACAAACGCTCCGATGAACGCGTTACCATGCGCGTTGTGAGCATCTTAAAACTTTTTTATATTATGCCACGGCAAGGCTCGGCGACCATTAAATCCTTCCGGATCAAACAAGATGGCCGTACCAATGCCAAGAAACCGGCATTTATTACGGATCCTGAGAACAATCCGAAACCGGAGAAAGAAGTAACTAGTGACTAGTGACTGGTGACTGGTAACGGGTGACTGGTAAGAAGTAAAAAGTAAGTAGTAAGTAGTAGATAATTGACAATTTGAAGAAATAAAAGACATCCACAGATTAATCCGATTAACGCAGATTATCTTTTATAAAGTATTTAATCTGTAAAATCTAATCGCAGAATAAATTGAAAAGCAAATAACCCCGAACTTGTTGAGGGGTTGAACTAAGTAATAACCCGGGGTGAAACCTCGGGAGAATGAAACCCAATAATACCAACCCCGAGTCCCGATGCTTCGGGATCGAGGGGTTGAACCCTCCTTCGCTGAAGCTCCGACATGGCAAGCAAAGGACAATTGATAATTGACAATTTGAAGAAATAAAAGACATCCACAGATTACCAGTCTTCGCTCCGAAGTATCGGAGCTACCTGTCTTCGTCCGTCAGCTGATGGACTTCGCCCGGCACGGCGCCCGGCAGGCGCGGATTAACGCAGATTATGATCTTAATGCTTTTATTTCTTAGAATCTGCGGATAGAAGGTAAACAGAAGTCCCGTGCCGAAGGCATCCCTTTGGGATAGGGACGATAGCTTGGTAGCAAAAGAAGCCATAAAGAAACAAGCTCCGTAGGAGCGACACAAGAACAATTGACCTGCCTTCGCCCAAGCTCGGCATGGCAAGCAATTGACAATTGACAGTTAAGCGACCCCGAAGGGGTCAAATAACAGTATAACGGAAGCACTTACAACAACTCAACCCTGAAGGGGTTGAACAAGGATAATTGAAATCAGCGCTGAATAGTACTCTATGACGTTACTCTCGCTGGAAGAAAGCATCTGTAACATGAATAGATCTCTCCACTACGTCAGCCTTCGCAAAGCTATGGCTGACTCCGGTCGAGATGACAGTCCTCGCTGCGAGTATAGATTACGATGAGTTACGAGTTACGATATTAAACTCTAAACGTTTGGAAGACATTGAAAGAAAGCAGAAATGACGATAAATATTAACTATACATTTGAAGCAAAAGGAAAATATACACATGAATAAATTTGAACCCGTAATATTCGATAAAAGTATTCTCGAAGAATACAACGTACCCAAGGAAATCCCCATTATGCCCCTGCGTAATACGGTGCTTTTTCCGCAGCAGATCATTCCGCTTTACATCGGCCGTGTTCATTCCCTGCGCCTCTTGAACGATATCATGAAAGAGAACCAGATCTTTGTGGTCGTTGCGCAAAAGGACATTGCGGTCGAAAATCCCAAAGAAGAAGATCTATACCGCTACGGAACACTGGCCAAGATCGTTAAGGTCTTTACCATGCCCGATAAAAGCCGCTCGGTGATCGTACAGGGACTGGAACGCGTTGAGATCCATACCATTACCAAAATGGTCCCCTATTACCACGGTATCGTTCAGCGCTTGAAAGAAAGCGAAGATGATTCCATTGAAAGCGTTGCCATCCGCGAACGCCTGAAAGAATCTTTCAAAGAGATCGTGGACATGTCGGATTATCTTTCTAAAGACAATATCACCATGATGATGAATGCCGTCGACGACGGAAATCTGGCGGATGTTGTCATTTCTATGCTAAGTATTTCCGTAGAGGAAAAACAGCATATCCTTGAACAGTTCAATATCAACAAGCGACTGGCCGAAGTAGCCGTGATCCTGGCACAAGAACTGGAAAAAGCCAAGATCGGTGAAAAGATCATTGCAGATGTAAAGGAAAATATCAGTCAAAACCAGCGTGAATATTATCTTCGCGAACAAATGAAAGCCATTCGTAAAGAATTGGGCGAAGACGAAGACGAGCGTATTATCGACCTGAAAAATAAATTAGAAGAGGCAAAGCTCCCCGAAGAAGCCGCAAAAGCAGCCGATCGTGAGATCGAACGCCTTAAACGCATGTCCAAGCAGTCCCCCGAATACAACGTTTCCCTCACCTATCTGGAACTGCTGGTCGAATTGCCCTGGTCCGTATCAACGGCAGACGAGATCGACTTGGCGAATGCCACCAAGATCCTGGA
>CAZSGO010000238.1:0-3081 GCA_964606395.1 uncultured bacterium | reverse complement strand
GAAAAGTTATGATTGACTCAATGAGAAAAGTTATGATTGACTCAATGCAAATATATTAAGCCTTCATGAGTGACAAGCTATGGCGTCACACTTGAAACATCCCACTCGATCATATCATAGCCGGGCCGAATGATCCAATCTTCAATTCCAACAATATTGCCCTGCTCATCAATATCTAAAACGAGCTGATACATATTCCAATTCATGATCACGTCCACGATATCCCCATTGCCGATAACAATATCAGATACACTTTCTTGTGGAGCGACATTAATGAAAGCGCTGTCGTCACAATACCAGCAACCCTGGAAATCATAATATGAATAGGGTGTGTCTTCTGCTAAAAATTCCGAGGAATCCCTGTTCCAGTCTTCAACCAACACTAAACTATCATTATATTCCAATTCCCACCAGTTCCGGTTCCGCATTGCCAACCTAAGGCTTCTGTATGTTCCGGGCGGTAATTCAGCTTCGAACTGAAATTCACTTAAGCGTGATTCGCTGGTATCCGAATAAACCGAGATCCATTCTAGTGTATCCGGCGCATCAGCTACAATTCTTTCCCTTGATACCTCAAAAGATACGAACCGCCATAAAAGATCATTAACCATAACGGTATCCCTTGAAGTAGCTTTTAAAAGGTTCTCATTTAGAGCTGTACGAAAACTTAACGTGCCCTCTTGAACTTGAGGATCGAAACAAGATATAAGTAGAAAAGTAACCAAAAGGAATAATAACAAATGCTTCATAGTGGACTCCTTATTTGATGTTTATGAATTTAACCAATTTTGTTTGTCTCAACAAATTAAATTCCAAATTAGCTTTTGTGATACATTTATTTTGTAATTTCTCCTTTTCCTGCTTATTTTAAACTACACAGGCTGGAATAAATAAATAATCTTTAACTCTAAATTTGCACCAAATGAGGTAGTAATATGAGCAAATTGTGTATTGCATACGTAACTAAAACAAATACGACAAAAGAAATAGCCGAAGAAATAGCGAAAATTGCCCGAGAAAAGAATTGGGATGTAAAGGTGCTTCCCGTATCCGCCATTGCAGATATCAAAGAATTCGACGCCGTTCTGGTCGGTGCACCCATCAACGGAATGCAGTGGCTACCCGAGGCGATTGAATTTGTTGAAAAAAACAAGATGGCTTTAAAAGAAATATCAACATCCTATTTCCTCGTTTCCTATTTAATGAACAGCGGTTCCAAAATGTGGAAAAAAACCATAGATAAAAGCCTGAATAAAGTTATAGCTATGGTTCAACCTGACAAGATCGGTAAATTCGACGGTCGTATCGAAGATGAATTTCCCGGCTTTGCCCGCTTGCTCTTTGGCGTTAAAAAAGGCACACCCCTTGATCTTCGCGACTGGGATGCCATTCGAGCCTGGGCAAATGAATATGTTCAGCAGCTGGAAGTCGGTAGTCAGTAGTCAGTAGTCAGTAGTCAAAATAAATTATTTGGAGAAATATGAACGATCTTATCAAGAAAGCCGAATCTTACCTGCATCTTTTATGTGAAGATATTTCAGAACGTTGTGTGGGTTCGGAGGGTAATCGACGGGCAACCCGCTTTGCCGGGGAAATTTTTCGTAATTTTGGCTGGGAAACCGAGTTACCGGAATTCAGGGCTATGGACTGGATCGACGGCGGAGCGACCTTGGACGTATCCGGAAGATCCTTTAATGTACTGGTCTCTCCCTATTCTTTGGGTTTCGAGGGTTCCGGCGAATTGGTCGAAGCTTCAACGATCCAAGAACTTGAACAATTAAATGCAAAAGACAAGATCATCCTGCTACACGGCGAAATAGCCAAAGAGCAACTTATGCCGAAAGGATTCGTCTTTTATAATCCCGAAGAGCATCAGAAGATCATCAAACTGATCGAAGAAAGCGGAGCCAAGGCCCTTATCAGCGCAACCGGCCGTAATGCCGCACTGGCGGGCGGTGTTTATCCCTTTCCCCTGATCGAAGATGGCGATGTTGATGTACCGTCCATCTATATGACCGAAGAAGAAGGCGCAAAACTATTACCCTTGGTCGGAAAAATTGCCAAGATCAGCTCAATATCAGAACGCGTATACGGTCCGGGTTACAACGTTATTGCGAGCAAAGGACCCAAAGACGCCAAAAAGATCGTTATTTCTGCACACATTGATGCAAAAAAAGGCACACCGGGCGCCATTGATAATGCCACGGGAGTGATCGTCCTGTTCTTGCTGGCTGAATTATTGAAAGATCATCAGGGAAAGCACCGGATCGAGCTAGTTGCATTTAACGGTGAAGATTATTATGCGGTATCGGGCCAGTTGCTGTACGTTCAACAAAACATGGATCAATTCGGGAACATGCTGGTCAATATAAATATTGATGGAGCCGGATATCTGGAAGGCGGTTCAAGTTTTTCACTTTTCGATCTTCCCGAAGGTCTGTTAAAGATCACGAACGATGTCATTGAACAACATCCGGACATCATCGAAGGTCGACAGTGGATGCAAGGTGACCATGGCATATTCGTCCAATTTGGTGTCCCTGCCATTGCCGTAACATCGGAATGGTTCATGCACAACATTGACGACCAAGACATCACGCATACACCTAAAGACAATCCATCCATTGTTAAACTTGAACCATTAATTGAGATCGCCGAAGCAATTGCGAAAATAATAAAAAAGGCGTGATCACTCACGCCTTATGTTTTATTATGTAAATATTTTCTGCTATTTGTTCATCTTGTTTTTGAAAATATCCATGCCTTTATTGCACCTTATACCATAATACAGGCCCCATGGTTCTTCATATTCAATATCAATGGTATCAACTTCCGTGATCAGCATTTGATAGTACCCCGGAGTACCGCTCCACGAATACGAACTGAGGAGCTTGACCATAGGATAAACATCATCACTTTCTTCACACGTCCAAAGAATGACAGATCTAACCTTATCAGCAAGATCTTTGATATTTAATTCATTATGAAAATCATGAGCCAAAGAATCGCCATCTTGGTCGAACAAGTACAGTTCCATGTTAAAATATCCAAGTCCCTGGATCAAATAAGATTTGCCGGCTT
>CAZSGO010000237.1:0-3133 GCA_964606395.1 uncultured bacterium | reverse complement strand
GAGCCATATCGTAATCAATTTTTGCTTCCGAACAGATCGCCAGGGTATGCAGAACGGTGTTGGTCGAGCCACCCATGGCCATATCCAGCGCCATAGCGTTATCGATCGATTCTTTAGTAATGATATCTTTGGGCTTCAGATCCTCATCGACCATCTCAACAATGCGTTTGGCTGCGGTTTTAAAAAGATCATTCCGTCGAGGATCGATGGCAAGCACCGTTCCGTTGCCCGGAAGTGCGATGCCAATGGCCTCGCAAAGACAGTTCATGGAGTTGGCCGTGAACATTCCGGAACAAGAGCCCCAGGATGGACAGGAGCATTGCTCGATCTCGGTCAATTCTTCTTCCGTGATCTTGCCTTCTTTATAGGCGCCTACGCCTTCAAAAATGCTAATAAGATCAGAAGGGGAGCCGTCTTTCATCATACCGGCTTTCATAGGACCGCCGGAAACAAAGATCGTGGGAATATTGACCCGTACGGCTGCCATCAGCATGCCCGGGACGATCTTATCGCAATTCGGGATGCAAACCATGGCATCGAACTGATGTGCCCGCAGCATGGTCTCAACGGAATCCGCAATGATCTCGCGGGAAAGCAGACTGTAGCGCATGCCGTTATGTCCCATGGCAATACCGTCGCAGACCGCAATGGAATTGAACACGAAGGGAACGCCGCCGGCTTTGATGATCTCTTTTTTGACCATAGCGGCCGTTTCATCAAGATGTACATGACCCGGAACGATCTCCGCGTGAGAAGACACCACCGCAATAAAGGGCTTGTTCATATCCTCGGGCTTTACGCCGCAAGCATTCAGCAAACCGCGATGGGGTGCCCGTTCGAATCCTTTTTTAACATTATCACTTCTCATCTATTTTATAGCTCCTTTAATGATATCCGAACAAGGAACATCGATATTCGATATTCGAAGTATTTCAGATCTAAGATCATAAATCGTTAATCCTTGTTCATTATTCCAATCAGCCATTAATTTCAAATTTTCTTTCCACTTAAAAAAAAGCCTCCTTCGCTGCGTGCAAGAGGAGGTTGATTTTTTTATATTTTTAATCTATCCTATTGCACGTTTCCACATCCAAGAAGAATAATAATAATGCTGACCACGATGTTAAGATTTAACTTGTTCATACGTCCTTCACGTCAAATAATAAGCAAACTTACACCTGTTGATTTAGAATTACAAGCAAAAATGATAAAATAATTGATAAAAATAAGCATTATCTATGAATTGGTTATGAAATATTGGTTATGGATAAATAATAACGTAAATGTAGGGGCGGGGCTGGACCCGCCCGATAAGCAACGGGAGGCTCTAGAGCCTCCCGTACATTTAATTCAAAGCTTTTTTGTAGGATGATTGATGTTAATTAATTCTGTTCAACATTATTGCATATTCAGAAATGAGATGAGCGCTTCCAAACTTTCCTCGGGACTTTCTTCCATCGGAACATGCCCGGCATTTGGCAGGATCACCAGCGTATCATTCGGCAGATCGGCATGAAAGCGGGTGGCATTTTCCACGGGGATCAGTTCATCCCGTTCGCCCCAGAGGATGAGGGTGGGCTGGCTGATCGTTTTGATCTTCTCATGGATTGCCGAATCTCTTTTCAGGCCCATTCGGTCCAGATAAGCCCCGCGATTGCCTTCCCGTAGCGAGAGCTCAAAATAGCGGTCCACCAATTCTTTACTGACCTTGGTTTTGTCGACATAGACATTCTTAAGGCTCGATCTAGCAAGGAACTTCGGAGTAATAAAGGTAAAAATGCGATTGATCCCCTGCAGCCTGGCTATTCTGAACGCGATGGGAACGCTTTTGGACTCCGACGGATAGCCGCCGGCATCGATCAGGACCAATTTATCGACCCTATCGGGATGCGCCAGCGCAAAACGCCAGGCAATGCCGCCGCCCAGGGAATTCCCCGCCAGTACGCATTGGTCTATCTGCATGGACTCTAGAAAGTGCAGGACAAACTCCACATAGCGATCCATGGAATAATCCCGATGCGGGAAAGGCCCCGTCAGTCCGTAGCCCGGCAGATCCATTCGCACAACGCGATGATCGCGCTTGAGTTCAAGCGTCCAGGCCTCAAAGGTATGCAGACTTGCCCCGGTACCGTGGATCAGCACAATGGGGATCGAGTCCTGAGCATTTCCTTCGTCCCGAACATGCACCTGCATACCGTCGAGCGCCATAAATAGTGATGGGGCAGGGGCGTATTTGGCTTTCAATTTGTCTAGCGGGATGTCGCGATGGCCGAAAAGAAGGACAATGAGGATCAATAAGGACAAGATGATGCCGAGAATATAAAGGGCTATTTTGTTTGAACGTTTCATGTAAATAAGTTTAAGGAATAATTTACGATCTGTCAACGACCTTTAACGTTTAAGGTTAAAGTTTAGATCAATATTAGCGACAATGTAGTAGGGACGCGATGCATCGCGTCCGTACAATAATTGCATTACAAATAATAATCGGCGAGAAAAGAATTATAATGTGAATGATAGAAAAATATTTCCGGTAGTGTAGGGGCGACTTACTCCTACGCTAAAGCTTCGGAGCACAGACAAGCCTCCCGTTCCCAAGGGCGGGTCTCGACCCTCACGACCATTTGATTCAAAACAATTATTGATGCAAGATGATGAATTGTAGCAATATATTCAAAGCTACCCGCAAGATAAGAGAACATTTTTATCTAAAAGTCGCAAGATAATGCGTGGTATGTGGTGAGTAATACTCACCGATCGTCCCCGGTGAGCGGGTTTTATTAAAGCATTAAGATAGAATAGGGATTTTCTATCCATGTTATGTGTTTAATTGTATGACTTTCTAAATCAATTGTAATAATACGATCAAGAAAATGTCCATAGATAAAAGCATACCTATTGTCTGGACTTATAGAAATAGCTACCTGACTACTTTTATGTTCGGTTAAATCAATTGTATCTTTTACGTAGTAATTCGTTGTGTCAACATCAATGATATACAAATATCCATTCCTGCCTAACATATAACACTCAGCTAATTCTTCACTATATGCTAAGTGATATGGGAAAGCATTTGAGGACAGGCAGCCGGACGGCCTGTTCGACTTCGTTGAAGGAATAACTGTAATGTCAG
>CAZSGO010000236.1:0-3134 GCA_964606395.1 uncultured bacterium | reverse complement strand
CATCCTCTTCTTTAGCAATAAACAAAAAGTTATTAAAATATTTTTCACTATCAAAATGCTTTCGTATTATATTGACATAATAGGAGATCCTTGATGAAGAAGAGCATAGTTATATTTTTATTGTTATCCGTGTCTGTATTACTTTTTGCCGTTCCTGCCAGTCCTGAACCGTTTATTGTTAAATATGATGACGGAAGCGCATTAACGGTTTTATTAAAAGGTGACGAAAACTTTCACTGGTACGAAACCGTGGATGGCTTTCAAATTAAAAAAAATGTCAATAACCGTTTTGAATATGTTCAAAAAGGATTATATAAAACCAATTCATTTGCCAGTCTGATCGCCCATGATCCCGATATTCGCGATGCGCAAGAACGGGATCTGGTATCGCAGTTAAGTAAAGAGATCATTGTTCCTCAAGACCTGACCAGGAAAATGGGAATGGGTGCGCCGATGGACTCACCTTTCGATCAAACGGATTTCCCCACGCTAGGAAGCAGAAAGTTTTTGCTAATCCTGGTTGATTTTCCCGATCTGCCCATGACACATCGTGCCGATGATTTTGACAGTTTGATGAATGGCAAGAACTATACCTATAATCAGGCTATCGGATCCGTCAATAAATATTACAGAACCACCTCCTTTGAACAATTCGACCCCACCTTTGATGTCGCCGGTCCTTTTACGCTGGACAGCAGTTATACTTTTTATGGTGCAGATGAAGGCGATTATTCTGATGTAAACATACAAACCTTTGTTTATGATGCCATTATGGCCGCAAACCCCACGGTTGATTTTTCAGATTATGATCTGGATAGCGACGGTTATGTGGATAATGTCTATTTTATTTATGCGGGTTACGGACAAGCGTCCGGCGCACCCGATAACACGATCTGGCCACATCGGTGGGCCTATATTAGCGGCAACCTGGTCGTAGATGGCAAGAGGATCTTTGATTACTCTACATCGAATGAATTATACGGTACATCCGGAACGACCAGAACAAGCATTGGCGTCATATGCCATGAGTTTGGTCATGTTTGCGGATTGCCGGATTTTTATGATACGGATTATTCCGGTAGTGGCGGAAATTGTGGTGGTCTTGGAGATTGGGATGAAATGGCCGGAGGATCCTGGAATTATTCCGGACGGCGGCCGCCGATCTTTAATGCCTGGTCTCGCATGTATTTAAGATGGTCTACTCCCGTAGAGTTGAGCGGTGTAGAAAGTGTAACATTAGATCCGGCTCATACCAGTAACGAGAGTCGCTATTTTATGTCTGCAACCAACGATGAGTTTTTTATGATGGAAAATCGTCAGCAAGTCGGTTTCGATGCCGGTATCCCCGGACACGGTTTGTTGATCTATCACATTGATATGAATTCCAGCAGATGGAATGATAATTCTTTAAATTGTAATCCCGATCGCCAGGCTTTCGATCTTGAAGAAGCGGACGGTTATGGAAACCTGACCTCATCAAGCATTGATTATAGGGACCCATTTCCCGGCCCGACCAACAATACTTCTTTCCTCGATACGGGTTCACCCAATGCTCAGGATTGGGACGGGAATCTCAGCCGTAGTCCCATCCGCAGCATTCAGGAAATTGCCGGAGTTATCACATTTAATTTCGGGGATGAAAATGTAGATAAACCGGGCAATGCTGTTTTTACTGCTGTGGGGCAGGATTCCGTGACAATAAGCTGGACCCTTAATGATGACGCTGACTCGGTGATACTCCTTTGGTCAACCGATGGCCCCGTGGGTTATCCGGAAAGTTTGCATGCTTACGATATCGGTGATATGGTATCGGGTGCGGAAGTCATTTATAAAGGGATCGATACGGTTTTTTACCATATGGGTTTACGACCGGGAACAACTCAATATTATGCGCTGTACTCTTTTAACGATAGTGCTTATGTCTATTCGGACAGGGTTAGCGGTTCGGCAAAGACCACTTCGCCGCCGTTTTATAGAACCGATTTCTCCGAAGGCATACCTCAAGGTTGGGTGATCTTTGACCGATATAACACCGGATCGTTCTCCATGGACAATCCCGAAGGTAGAACGATCAATTCAAATACTGCAAATAACGGATTCATCGTGATGGATTCGGAACATGCCGGTAATGTCATGATCGATGCCGAAATGATCACACAATCTTATAACTTTGCTCTTAGCCGTTCCGTTACCTTAAGTTTTGAACATCGTCTTGAAGTCGGCAGTATAACATTGGCACGAATTCTCTATACCGTCAATAACGGACTTACATGGTTTGAAGCGGCAAGATGGACGCAAACGACACCCGATCCATTAAAAACCGTTTTAGATCTTAGCGCGGACGTCAGTGGTTTTAGCAACGTTAAATTTAAATTCAATTACAAAGCTGCAAATGAAAAATACTGGTGTATCGATGATTTTATGATTGCGGCCGCACAAGATACCGGATTATCGGCCGGATTTTATACGGCAGACATCTCGGGCTCAAAACCCCTGACCGTTCACTTCATGAATACATCGGTTTCCGGACCGGACAGTATTGATTCCTATATTTGGGAGTTCGGTGACGGCGGTGACTTCTTCTATGAAAAAGATCCTGTTCATACCTATACAAGTTCAGGTACTTTTACCGTATCAATGGCTGCTACCAAGAATGGTAAAATATCCAATTGTGTGAAAGATAATTATATTCAGGTTATCAATGATGCACCGATCGTGATCAATGATGAAGATACCCTCGATGTGGCAAAAAATGTGGCCAATACTTATAATTTGAACCGCTTCTTTATGGATCCCAATGGCGATCCGTTGACATATACGTGGATCGGGAACAGTGCAAATCTCACCATTAGCTTGCAAGACGATTCACTTATCGTATTGACTCCCGGTGCGGATTATCTGGGAACAGAAACTGTTACCATTATTGCAAAAGACAATGAGAATGACAGTACGTCTCACACTGTTGACGTTTGGGTGAGTGAAACGGCGATCTCTGATATTGTGCCCGGTGAATTCAGGGTGTCGCAGAACTACCCGAATCCATTCAACCCAAGCACCTCTATTAATTTTCAATTGCCGGTAAATCAATATGTCACTTTAAACGTTTACGATCTGAATGGTCACAAAGTTAAAGC
>CAZSGO010000235.1:0-3144 GCA_964606395.1 uncultured bacterium | reverse complement strand
CATTTATGATATCCATGCATTTTCTACCATAAATATCATAAAGTGTGATCAATACATCACTTCCCTGATCCAGGTGAAGAGGTAATTTTGTACCCGGATTAAATGGATTGGGATACGCCGCTCCTATGACTCCCTCCGGTAATATCTGTGTGTTTTCTCCCGGGATAGTCAGCGTAACCGACATTGCATCATGCGATTGAATTTCTCCGTTGTATGTAACATCATTAAGGATATAAGTATATGTCCTTCCGGGCAAAACAAACATATCAATAAATTCATAAAAATTTGTCACCGATGTTGTACCGGCTCCTTCAATGGAAGCAATGAATTCATCATTCCTGAAAATTTGAAATGCCGCATTCTCTGTCTCGCTTGCTGTTATCCAGCACAGAAGAACCGTTCCATTTTCATAAGTGGCATTAAAAGATTGTAAGGAAATTGAGGTTGGAGATTCATTTACGGTGTGCGATCCTAAATAACTTGTCTCATCTTCTGCGTAGCTGGTCCATTCAGAAGCAGTATAGGTGGTGTTTCCGCTGATTATTTCCGGGTTTCGGACTAAGGTCACGTTTTCAGCAAAAGTTGATGAAGACCCTACTGTTCCAATGACATCAACAAGAGTATCTTGAAAGTATAGCTCAACCGCATCGTTTCCGTTAAAATTGACAACTCCACTGGTTATATCCGCTATACTTAAGATCGTTGCATTTGCTGATCCATTTGCAAGTACATACACATCTGCATTTGCCAAAGTACCACTTAATGTAGCTGTAGAACTTGGTGATGTGGAGCCATTTGAATATAATTTTAGAACTACGCTTCCAAGATCAATTGCAGCTCCTGTTGCATTGTAAATTTCCAAAGCTTTATTATTGGATGATCCTTCGATATATTCTGAAAGAAATACGCCTCCCTCGGAAGATGCCCCATTGGATGCTGTTGTTACACTGATCGTATTGGAATTTGCGCTTTCGGTTTCGGTATCATACGCTCTTACACGATAATAATAGTTGGTCGATGCCGAAAGTGATAAAATCGTTTCGCTAAGATTATTGCCAACATCCTTTGGTGAGTACCCGCTAAGATATGAACCAAAATCAGCATATTGAGAAACATATAGTTTGTAACCGGTCGCCCCGGTAACTGACGACCAATTTGCCGTAAATCTATCTTGTTGAACCGATGAAGCAGTCTGTGCAACCGGTGCATCAATATTTGTACTTGTTGAAGCCCAAATAGAATCGGCATAATCGGGATGATCTATAAAAGGATTCCTATTATTTTGGATAGCATAAACGGCCTCGATTCGATCCAATTCCTTTTGACTGACCGGATCATTATGATGCCAGTCAAGCAACATATCAACAGCCCATTCCAACAATTCACATTTATTGGTCATAGGGGATGTATCCCACCCGGAATCTTCGGTATAATATCGAGTGCTTATATAAAAATAGGTTCTGGCAAGGTCACCTTTATATTCATCTATCGGTTCAAATACCGTTCCGACATACCCCAACCCGGAACGCGCATTACCTCTTTGAGAACCATTTTCAGAGGTATAGGTTGCAGTGCCGTCTTCAACCTCACCATAGGGTAAATTGTTTCGAATGGAATTTGAATATGCCTGTGTTGGATAGAGATGATAAAGATCGGTGTAATGGGGGTATGTTTCATTAGCCCAGGATTTCGGCCAGGAATGCTCACGATTATAGGTTGTGTATACTTCTGTACCACTTGATTGATCTTCATTATAATGAAACTCCAAATGAGTATACATGCACCAAATATATTCTGTCCCATATGTTGCAACAGGGCGTACATCCGTTGTAGAAAAAGCATCCCAAAGTTGATCATATGTCTTTTGGGTATGACCGTCAATAATATCATGTAATGCTTGACGGAGAGATGTACCTGATAATCCTGCAGCACCATCATAGTATCCCGAAGGAATGGTAGCAAGAGCCATTGAGGCTGTTAATAAGGCAAGCAGTAGGAAGGAAATTTTTCGAATTTTCATTATAATTTTTATCTCATCATGTTATAATTGCCGAATAATATATAATAAAATTTGTCTAAACAGTATGAATTAGTTATAAGAAAACGAAAAAATGTATTAATTGACCGAAAATTAACGCTTTCTTGCATCAGTCATGAATATATTTTGATTTAAAAAAAACACCGATCATTTACAGATCGGTGTTTTAATAAATTATATGCTTTTAATTTATTTTACAGATTCGTTTATCAGTTTGGTCATTTCAAGCGGCCGAACAGCATCTCCATAAAATGAATTAATGTTTTCAGCAGTTGCTTTCAACATAGATTTGAACATGTCTTTCATGTCTTCTTTTGTTTGAGCATTCTCGGCATTTTTAGCTGCCGTTGTCATTTCTTTCTCGGCATTTACGGGAATCTCTTCATCGTATTCGTTAACGATCTCGCCCGTCTTGCGATTCCCTTCTTTTTTATGAACTGCATTCATTGTATAAAAAACCAAAAAGCAATTTTCTCCATTCACAAGTTCCGGTAATTTATGCTTTTCACCTTCTTCGTCATAGACACATACTTCGGGTACATTCCAGCCGATCAAGCCGGCGGCTTTTTTATCAATAACCGCCTTTTTATATTCTTCTCTCTCACCTGCCGGTGCTTTCTTGAAGTATACTTGTTTTGCTTCGGGTAAAGCCTTAGGGAGTTTGCCTTTTTTAATATTTTTTAGATTTTTTCTTAGATTATCGTAATCACTCCAATATTGTTCCGGAAAATGATTATCACTAAAATGTGCATACGGCCCCGTTTGGGCTGCAATTATACCATTACTTCCAACTAAATAAATAACTCCCAATTTAAATGGCACGTCACCACCCTTTTCTGTTGCGAAACTCGCAGAAAATCCCATTTTTTCGGGGACCTCGCCATACAGACCCTCCAAATGACTGGGAAGTCCACCAATGAATAATGCATTTTCAATGAGATACTTCCATTCAGACCCATCCGTACGGTAAAATTCAAATCCCGGATAATCCTCTTTGACCAGAGCCACTTCATACTCCGGATTACCGTAATGTACTGCGATAACCTTTATGGGTTCTGCCGTTAAACCGGCAGAAAATAAAAGCATAAACACACAAATTACTAAAA
>CAZSGO010000234.1:0-3179 GCA_964606395.1 uncultured bacterium | reverse complement strand
CTTGATCATAGGGCTAACATACGCATTAATGCGGTTTTTGCATAGTGTTTAATTTCGGGGGCAACGCTTACTTCGTGCTCTGTGCTCCCCTGTTTTATTTCTTTTAAGGTTGTGAGTAATTTTTCGGGCGTGATCATGCTCATGGTCACGCACTGGAAGCCGGATTCGGATAAGGGCAAGATGGTTTTGTCGGGAAATCTTTCCTTTAAACGCTGAACGAGGTGTTGTTCAGTCCCCACGGCCCAGGCACTCCCCTTTTCAGATTCCGTGATCGTCTTGATGATCGTTGACGTTGAACCGAAAGCATCGGAAGCTTTTACCACATCCGCCGTACATTCGCCATGAACGATGATATTGATCCCGGGGTATTCGGCTCTGCGTTTGATAACATCGTCCAATGTAAAGCGTTTATGGACGCTGCAATAGCCATTCCAAAGAAAGACACGGGATCTTTCAATGGCTTCTTCATCGGGAAACCGATCCAGGGTAAAAATTGCCGAATCCGGGATACCTTTACTGATGGCCGTATTGATCCCAAGATACTGATCCGGTAGAAAAAGGATCTTGCTTCCCCGTTCCATGGCCCAGTCAAAAATTCGAGGCGCATTTGAACTGGTACAAATGATCCCGTCGTTCTTACCGACGAAATATTTAATGTCCGCTGATGAATTGATATAGGTAACCGGAATGATCTTTTCTTTTGTTCCGCTCGTCAAATGATCCCAGATCATTTCAACATCCTTGATATTTGCCATATCCGCCATGGCACAACCGGCGCGCATGTCCGGTAAATAGACCTTTTGATCGTCATCGCTGAGTATGTCGGCACATTCGGCCATAAAGTAAACGCCACAAAAAATAATGTGCTTTTTCTTCATGGTTGCTGCTTTTTGACTCAGAATAAGCGAATCGCCGGTTATATCGGCAAAACGGATAACGTCATCCCGTTGATAATGGTGACCCAGTATGACCAGGTCTTCCTTTAATTCTTCTTTTAGAACGGCGATCTCCTCCAAAACCTTCGGATCACTCTCTATAGATGTAAAAGGTGAAACACCTTTTTCAAATTTATTCATTAAAAATCTATCCCTTCTACTGCGGGTTCATCCTTCTGGAACGGATGTTTGACCTCTTTCATTTCAGTCACAAGGTCCGATCGTTCGATAATGGCGTCACTGGCTCCCCTACCGGTCACAATTAAGTGAACACCTTTCGGAATGCTCCCCATGATCTTCAATATTTCTTCTTCGCTGACAAGACCAACCATTTGAGCGGTCAATATTTCATCGAGTACGATTATGTCATATTTTTTGCTTTTGATCTTTTTGTATGTGAATTTCACCGCCTCACTTGCAGCTTTTATATGGTCCACTTCGCTGTGTTCATCTCCGGGAAGTTTATAGAAACCGATCCCTGCCTGATATACCTCCACAAAATCATTTAGATGATGATGAATGGCGTGGTGTTCCCCATATTGCGATCCATCTTTAATAAATTGAATAATGCATGAGTTAAGATGATATCCTGTGGCACGTAATACTGTGCCCAGGGCTGCCGAGGTTTTTCCTTTTCCGTTTCCGGTATATGATATGATCATTATATCTTTCCTTCATTGACGAGTTTTGCAAAATATTCATAGGAACGGTCATAAGTCCTTTCGGCTTCGAACGAAAAAAAGCATCCGGGGATTTGCCGTGCCTTGCGGTGATATTCGACACATTCGCAGCATACCCCTTTTCTTGAACAGGGATAGGTGCAAGTACACATTTTGAGATTTTCTTCTTTTTTACATTCCATTTCAGTCGCTCAGATCGTATTCTTTGATCTTCCTGTATAAAGTCCTTTCGCTCATACCCAAGGCCTGGGCCGTCTTGCGTTTTGACCCGTAATATTTTTTCAGAGTCTGGGATATCATGTCTTTTTCAACCTCTTGTAAGGTTCGGTCATCCTGAGGGATATCAATGTGCACTTCGTTGAGGTCGTTGTTTTTTATGTACTGAGTAATATCCTTCATGCGGCTCATGGTCATTTCGTCACTTGTATCAATAATGGAAAGTTTCTCTTTGATCTCTTCCACATCTTGCCTTATAAAGAACAATTGGCGTAAAATGAGTTCACGCTCGACCTGATCGGTTGCTTTATTCACTTTGATCGGGAAACGGGTATCGTACATCATTTGTTCGGACGAACTGCCAAGATGCGCGCTCACAGTTCCGGCCTGGATCATTTTACTGTTTTCAAGTACAAAGACAGATTGGATAAAATTCTTTAATTCGCGGACATTCCCCTCCCAGGTCGCTTCGGAGATCAAGCTCATTGCCTGGGGTGTAATGGGTTTATATGCCAGTTTATTCTTGTCGGCATAACGCATCATAAAGTATTCGGCCAGCATGGGGATATCATCTTTTCTTTCACGTAGCGGCGGGATACGGATCATAATGGTTTTCAAACGGAAATATAGGTCCTGGCGAAATTTACCGCCGTTTACTTCCGAGGTTAGATCGCGATTGGTCGCACCGATCACGCGCACATCGACCTTTCTGGGTGTGCTTTCACCTACCCGCGTGATCTCACCTTGTTCAAGAGTGCGCAAAAGCTTTACCTGGGTTTCTAGAGGTAATTCGCCGATCTCATCCAAGAGAATGGTCCCCTTGTCCGCCGTCTCGAAAAAGCCTTTTCGATCTTCGACCGAACCGGTAAAAGATCCTTTTTTATGACCGAATAACTCGGATTCTATGGTACCGGCCGGAATGGCCCCGCAGTTTACGATCACATATTTTCCATGCTTCCGGAATGAAAGATCATGCAAAGCTTTAGCGACCAATTCTTTCCCGACACCGCTTTCACCGTAGATCAGAATACTGATATCGGATGGAGCCACTTGTTCGATCACACGAATAACCTGCTTGATCTCTTCAGATTGTCCAATGATCCCGTATTTTTGTTCTATGTTTCTCATAAAAAGAACTTATTGAGAATAAATCTAATATTCAAGGATATTTTGTCATTTTGGCATACTTTTTGACAGGATTGTTTATTGACAGGATTACAGGATTCTCAGGATTGTTTATTGACAGGATTACAGGATTCTCAGGATTGTTTGTTGACAGGATTACGGGATTCTCAGGATTGTTTATTGACAGGATTACGGGATATACCGGATAGTGTTTTGACAGGAT
>CAZSGO010000233.1:0-3179 GCA_964606395.1 uncultured bacterium | reverse complement strand
CTCGCCCCGACATTATCAGTAGACAGAAGACAGTAGTCAGAAGTCAGAAGCTGAAAACAGAAGCCAGTAGGCAGAAGTCAGTTGACAGATAAGAGTCAAGAGACAAACTTCAAGAAACAAATATCGAAAGTTGGCTCTTGGAATTTGACTCTTGGCTCTTTGGCTTTAATGCCCCGATAGCTCAATCGGATAGAGCAACGCTCTTCTAAAGCGTAGGTTACAGGTTCGATTCCTGTTCGGGGTACAAATTCAGTAGGCAGTAGGCAGAAGCCGGAAATCAGTAGGCAGAATAAGGTAACGAGTAATGAGTTTGCTCGTTTTTGTTTTATATGCGATTATTTAGTTTAGATTTTTTTATGCAATGAGCAATTCAATATTTTGAATGACTTTTTCAATGACTTTGGGTGACGCTTTTTCGATCAAGTCTGCATTTCGGGCGCGCCAATCCAGATTTCTGATCTGATCTGAAAGAATAACGCCATCGACTTTTTTCCCCAATGTTTCCACTTCGAAGGGATAAGCCTTGATCTTCGAGGTAATGGGACAGCATAAAGCGAGTCCTGTCTTTGAATTATATTCTTTTCTGGAAATAATAATTGCCGGACGTACCCCCCGCTGTTCATGACCACTTTGCGGTGTAAAATTCAGCCAGACATAATCTCCACGATCAGGGATATAGGAAGACATTACCATGCTTCATTTCCTTCGATATTTCCAAGATCTTCTTCAGAGTGAACATTTGTGGAATCAATTTTGGCTAACATTTCAAATAAACGATCTTTTTTACTCTTGGGAACAAGGAGAAAGCCTTCTTTCTTTTGAATTAATTCAAGCTGTGAACCATCATTCATCCCATATTCTTTGACTAAAGCAGATGGGATCCTGATCCCAAGACTATTGCCCCATTTTTTTACAACTGTTTTCATAGTTTTTCCTCCACAATAGTATATACATTGTCTATACTTTTGTCAAGCAATAATATTGAAGTGTGATAGGGATCACAGATCCCAAGATTATTTCGGAAGCTAGAAGCCGGAAGGCAGCTGACATGGAAGAATCAAGAAACAATAATCAAAACCCAAGTAGTATGTGATATTATGTCTCTTGGAATTTGTCTCTTGACTCTTTTACAGTTAGCAGAAGCCGGAATAAGGTAACACGAGCGTTACTTTTTATATTTTAGCTTAGATTTTTCTTAGTTTACCCGCAGAGTATTCATAAATGATCGGTTGTCCCGTCGGGATCTCCAATTTCAGGATCTCTTCTTCGCTTAGACCGTCAATGAACATGACGATGGAACGCAGACTATTTCCATGAGCGGATACCATAATGTTTTTCCCTTCTGCCAGGGCGGACAGTATGTTCTTTTCAAAGAAAGGGATGGTTCGCTCAGCCGTATCTTTTAAACATTCGCCGTTGGGAGGCGGTACATCGTAACTCCGACGCCATTGGTGAACTTGTTCATCACCGTATACTTTAGCCGTTTCGGCTTTATTCTTTCCCTGTAATTCACCGTAATAACGTTCGTTAAGATGCCAATCCCTGAAAACGGGAATAATATTTTTATTCATATCATCACTGTAGATGATCGCCCAGTCCTTCATTTTGCCTTCATCATGAATAACAACGGGTGTTTTATCACTGTGGTTTTGTGCCAATGCCAACATGGCGGTTTCAATGGCACGCACCTGTACTGAGGTAAAAACGACGTCAAAATCAATATCGGCCAATTGTTCACCGGCCGTGATCGCTTCTTCGATCCCCTGCACAGACAGGGGGACATCAACCCAACCTGTAAAGACATTCATTTTATTCCAAACTGATTGTCCATGACGAAGTAAGATGAGTTTAGACATGTTTATTCTCCTAATGTTTGTACTCGTAAATTATTCCTTCTATCGTATTTCCCAAATCAGACCGGTTCGCAATGTAATTTCCTTACAAAGAAAAAACTGATCAGTACCAGGACCGAGACAGTGACAAAAACGACAGGATATCCTAAAGACCCGATCAACGAACCGGCTGCCAGCGGGAAGATGGTCGTAAGGATGGTCCCTGCCCCGGAGATACCGGTATAAAGCACTCGATTCTCGTTGGTGGAAATTTCCATCAACACCCCGGCATCACCGATACGATACATAGCAACGAACATACCTGACAAGATGAACAGGAAGGGATATATAGCCGGTTCATTTTTCAGGAAAAGAGCAATGATAGGCAACGAAGCTCCCAGAAATAAATTGTAGATCAGTAATTTGCGATAATTTAATTTACGGGATATTTTATAAAAGATCAGGCTGGCCGTTAGCATTCCTATTGTTCTGAGAAGCAACAGATTTCCTATCAGCTTATAGGATAATCCGAAATTATCTCTGGCAAAAAGGATCAGGAAAGGTAAAATGCTGATACCCAATCCCAAACTGTTAATGATAAACAAATAATTCCTCAGATTGGAACTTTTTTTGATCTCACCGGGGATCTGCTTGATATAGCTCCAAAAATTCCTTTTCACGCTTACGTTTGAGGGAAGTTCTTTAATGGTCCAGAATCCCAGGCTCGCTATCAGCAACAACAGACCGGCAACAAAAAATAATAGCGCATAATTCTCCGGATATCCGATCCTTTTGATCAATTCACGAACGATCAGAGCGGACAGAAAGATACCCAGACTATTGATCATCTGCCTGATAGAAAAAAAGCGTTTACGACTGCTTTGCAAGATCGATTTACCGAAAATATCATTGTATGATATCCCGGAATAGGAACCACTGAGCGAAAAGATGGTAATGAGAATAAAGATCATGATAATGATCACTTCCCCGCTTAAAGACGATGAAAATAAAAATATCGCTGCCAGAGCGATAAGGGAAATTACCCGAAGGTTGATCCCAACCAACAGAAAAGGTTTTTTACTTACTTTGGCAGCCAAAGCCGAGGCAAAGATCAACTGGAACAATTTGGTCCCACCCAACATAATGGCTGTTAATAACCCAAGATGAAAGGCCGTGCCACCCGCTTTGATCAACATGGAAGGAATGATCGTATCCACATCCATAAAATTACTGGCCAAGGCAAGAAACGCCGCATGCCAGAGGAAACTGCGAAAATTAATTTGTGATTGTTGTTCGGAAAGTTCCATATGTCCCTTTCGCTATATTGCATTGAATATACAATATTTA